>NZ_CAXTAZ010000074.1:0-16716 GCF_964242715.1 uncultured Enterovirga sp. | reverse complement strand
TCCACCCACGACATCCGGCCCGGGCGGGGGATGTCGGGAAGCTGGTCGACTGGCTAGTCTCCGCCGCCGTGTGATCAGGCCCGGACACTCAGACCTCTTCCCACCGAAAGGAGTGTAGCCCTCAGGCCTACATGAAGAGGCCATCCGCAGCGATACGGTGGTCCGACTGAATTTCGTCTGCATTGTGGGACAGCGCCAGTGCCGGCTTTCCACCCGATCCGGGCTTTGATGATCACGGCGGGTGTGAGCCGCCGTGACTGCTTCAGAGATCCGTCTGCTTGGAGAGGACCAGGCGTCGTCCACCTCGATCCCGAGATACCGGACCGTGCTCTCCAGCTTCGTGTGGCCGAGCAAGAGTTGGCAAGCCCGCAGGTTGCCCGTCCGCTTATACACGAGCGCAACCTTCGTCCGCCGTAGGCTGTGAGTGCCGTATGCGGCCGGATCGAGACCGATCAGAGCGACCCAGGCGTCCAGCAACTGACCGTACTGACGGGTGGTCAGGTGATCGCCTGGGCGGCTTCGGCTGGGGAAGAGCCAGTCGCTTCCTCGTAGGCCACGGATGCGAAGCCACGCCGTGAGCGCCTCTCGTGTCGGTTCGGTCAGCTCGAACGGTACGGGCCTGCCGGTCTTCTGCTGTACGATGTTGGTGCGAAGCCGGATCGAGTCGCCGAGGTGGATATCGGAGACGCGAAGTCGGACCAGGTCGCAGCCCCGCAGCTTACTGTCGATCGCAGCATTAAACATCGCGAGGTCGCGAACACGGCCCTCGTGCTGTAACCGGGTCCGAATGGCCCAGATGTGCTTCGGTTTGAGCGGCAGTTTCGGACCGATGATCCGGCCGTAGTTCCAGGATCCGCGATTGGTCTCGTGATCTGAACGCATGACACTCTCCTAGGTAAGAGAGGTCAGGATCGCGCTCGCCGTGCCGCAGCACTACCGGCTCGCGCCAACAGCGGAACTCGGCTCGCTACTCGGAAGCCGACGTTCGGCTTCGCACCCACGCTGTTGACAACGAGCTGAAAGCCGCGCGCTCAGCGGTGCCGCCGCGCTATCAGAAGGCTCAGGCGAGCGCTTCCTGCCAATGTGGATAGGTGACGTAGGCAGTGATTGCCCCCTCCTCATGCGAACTGATGGTGACCTTCTCCCCTTTCGGCATGTGAACGATCTCGCCAGGACCGGCGGTGACCTTGCTCTCGGCGGTCGAGACTGTCAGCCGCCCTTCCAGCACCACCATGACGTCGTCGACGGCGAGCGTCTCGTCGATGCTCTGATCAGGTCCGTAGCGACCATAGCCGATCGTGATCGGCCCGCCGTGGCGCTGGTCGACGACGTTGCCCGCGAAGACCTCACCGTCCTGCCCTGGCGAGCGTTCGAACGGCGCATCGGCTACGGCGAACTTGCGGACCGGCATGGAAACTCTCCACCTTGCATGGGACGTGTCGAAGAACAGCGGGGACCGGGCTTTGGTGACGGGCTCGACGATCGTTCGATCACGCAATCGGGTCAGCGTTCGGCGGCGCCGATACGAGCGATAACCTTGATCTCGAAGTCGAAGCCTGCCAGCCACGTGACACCGACAGCGGTCCAGTTCGGGTATGGCGGCTCGCCGAATACCGCCTGCTTCACGGCCATGACGGTCTCGAATTGGGTTTCCGGGTCCGTGTGGAACGTCGTCACGTCCACGACATCCCGGAGGGTGCAGCCAGCGGCCGTCAGCACAGCCAGGAGGTTGGCGAAGGCGAGCTTCACCTGACGCTCGAAGTCGGGTTCCGGCGAGCCGTCTGCGCGGCTGCCCACCTGGCCCGAGACGAACAGGAGGTCACCCGAGCGGATTGCCGCTGAGTAGCGATACGTCTCGTACAGTGCCTGTCGTTCTGCAGGAGAGATCACCTCACGGACTATCGTGTTCACGGCCAGACACTCCTTATCGCGTTGCGACGGCGGATCGCGCATACGATGCGTGTCAGTAAGAGATCATACGCCTTGTATGTCAAGTGACATACGATGCGTATGCGAGAGAGGGTAGCGACGTGGCCAGGCGCCGGTCAGACATGGTGGAGGAGACCCGCGCCCGGCTGACCCGTGCGGCGAGAAAGGCCTTTGCGCAGAAAGGCTACGCGGCCGCGTCGATGGATGATCTCACGGCGGAAGCCGGCCTGACGCGGGGCGCACTGTACCACAATTTCGGCGACAAGAAGGGATTGCTCCAGGCCGTGGTCGATCAGATCGACGCGGAAATGGCCGAGCGCGCCCGTCTTGCCGGCAGCCAAGCAGGCAGCGACTGGGACGTGCTGCTGGCGGAAAGCGAAGCCTACATTGAAATGGCGCTAGAACCGGAGGTGCAACGCATCGTGCTCCTCGATGGCCCAGCCGTGCTGGGAGACCCGTCTCGGTGGCCGACGCAGGACAGTTGTCTACGAACGACGACCCGAACCGTCGAGGCGCTCGTCGCCGAGGGCGTCGTGAAACCGGTCGATCCGGAGGCTGCCGCCAGGCTCCTAAACGGGGCCGCGCTGAACGCTGCTCTCTGGATCGCGGCCAGCGACGATCCGCGAGCGGTGCTACCCAAGGCAGTGGCAGCATTTCGTTCGCTCGCTAGCGGATTGTTGGCGTCCTCGGACTTCGGGAGCGATCCGGCGACCGGCGAACCGTCCTGAAACCGGCTCGGCAAGTTCGCTGGTGCGCCAGAAGCGGACTTGAGGTGCGTGCCGGAAAGCAGACACGATACCGCGGCTCGGATGCATCTCCCCCGCTTATGGCGCCGTTCAGCAAGAGGCAGCGGAGTTCAGCGTGCATCGAAGCCAGCCACCAGCTGCTTGGGCCCGACAGCACGCCATCGGCGCTCCAGGAACGGCGTCAACGTTGCCGCTTTCAACGCACTAAGCCGCGCCAACACAATGGCGTAGCCGTCGTAGTGCGGCGTGACGTGGAAGACGACCGGATCGGCGGCTATCAGCATCTCGCGCTCCTCAAGGGGCACGTCAGGCAGAACCAAGCTGTCGTCCTCTGGGCGCAAGCGCGTCAGCAGCTTGCCCCTGACTTTCAGGGCAGGCGTGCCATAGGACGTCGAGACCTCCACCTCGGGCAGCGTCCGGGCGAGCGCCACCACATCGTCCCAGGTCATCGGTCTTATTTCTCCACGTCCGACTTTAACGATATTGCCTCAATTTTTCGCACGGCCGATCTTCTCCAGCGTTTCTGAGTCGCGCCAACAGCAGCCTCAAGATGTCTGCCCGAAATCAGACGTTCGCCGGCCCGCGTGGGTTTGAGCGCTTGACCTCGCATTCTAGACCTTCCTTACCGGTCGGCCCCGAGGGTAAGGTTTGGCTGGGAGCAGACCAGCTGCAATTGCCTGCGGGATGGCAGGGCTTCCGTGTCAGATGGTCTGAGCGATCAGCATGTTGATCGCGTTGTGCCCGCCCCAGGCCCGCTTGCAGGTCCTTTTTTCCATGGCGGTCAAATACTTCGAAGAGAACAGGATCGCGCTCCGAACATAATCGGAGGGCTCGTCCTCGTAGGAGGTGCGCACTGTCCGCTTCTGCTGCGCGACGCCGCGCCTTGCGGCAAATAAGGCAGCCATGGCGCGTGTCTCTTTCGCGACAGTACGGTTCTGAAGCCATTGGAGGGCTGTGTTCACCGTAACCCGGCTCACCGTCCTTGCCCTGATAAGCGCGGCAAGCAGAAACATCCGCTGGTAATCGGATACAGTATCGTCGGACCAGCGCCTCTAATGATTCGACCACGTCCTGGTTCGTCCGTACAAACTTTGAGATATAGGAGAAGTACAGCCGAGTCTGGTGCGGCTTCTCCTTCAGGTTCTCAAGCACGTGCTCGACGGCACTGTCCGACTGGGCTGACCGCAAGATCGGCAGGCAGAACTTTTCAATCTGGTCCGCCTGGGTCGGATAGTGGTCGATGTTCTCGATCAAGCGCTCTACGGCAGCGTTTTGGAGATCCTCGTCGTCCTCCCTATCTTCGTCTTCCTCGTCGCTCTCGTCTTCCCACTCCACCTCGAAGCCGTACGGGCTGGCGCGTGCATAACTCTCGTCATCCGCCACCTCACCGCGAATCTCTTCGAACAGCCGGTCGATAGCGGTTTCCTCGCGAATGACTTCGTCCGCCGGCATGATTCTGGACTTGTATTCGTTCAGGTGCAGGCCGTCCTTGCGCAGGGTCTCAATCAGGCCCGCAAGGCCCTTCCGCGCCCCCGCTTCCGACGCGAAACCGATATAGATGTCATCCACGTAGCGAGCCGATAGGACCTCATCGAGCTCGCAGTGGGCGTCGAGCGCAGACAGATAGAAATTGCCCAGCGCGTCTGACGGATACACGCCTTGAACGATGCCAAACGAATTGCGCTCGCGGAACGCTAGAAGCATCTCCTCCAAGAGACTAACCACCTCTGGCGGGCAGCCCGCTGCCGACATCAGGTTCACCAGGTTATGCTGGGGAAGCCGCTCGAAATAATTCGAAATGTCCGCCTTGAGGATGAATTCGCTAACGCGGCAGACCTCAGCGACGCGTGCCTGGAAGTGTTCCCACGATTCATGATTCGGCTCGAACATCTGCCCCTCTTCATCTGAGGGCACGTGGCTGAACGAGCGACTACGGTCATGGCTTTCTTCAAGCTGCTCCATGACGCTGTCGACTAGCGCCTGGTACATAAATCTGTCCGCCGGCTGGAGTATGCTGCCCGGCCTTGTGAAGAAGCGCTCCTTCGGGACGCTCATGGTGATCGGCAACTCGGGCTGATAGGTGCCCGCGCGTAGCTGCTGCTTCAGCTGATCCCAAAGCTCACCGCCCGCACGGTTGAGAATGGCGTTGTAGTGAGGAGCCAGGATGAAATCGCTGCGAATGTCGGCCTTCACGTGAGCGATGACACTCTCGTGGTCGATCTGCGCAATGATCCTCCTGTCCAGGCCGGGCATGGCAAGTTCGCATGCTTGCCCGGCTCAGTCCGAGGCCGGGGGTCTAGGATCGATGCCCGGTATCTTGACCGACCGCAATGGGCGCGGTCCGGCCACTGCACTCACCAGCATCTCGGTTCTGCGCCAACAGCATGCGTGATCGGGCAGACCCGCGAGAAGTCGAGCTCCCAGCAGGATCTCGGCAGGTCCGAGACGAAAGTCCGCGCTCTGGCCGGCACACTCCATCGAACAATGGTTCATGCGAGCTCAGTTCACGTTTCGTTCGGCGCCTGATAAGGCTGCGTGAGAGGAGAGGACGAGACTGTGAGCGAGGTCTCCATGAGTAGCCGAGATGCCCGGCTGCGGAAACGGGAAACCCTCGTAGTTGAGGGGCCCATTTCGCTGCGCATGTACCGCGTGGCGCTTGCCCGGGAAGGCAGGAACGGGACCGATGTAGTGAGCCTGCCGATGATGGCAGCCCGGCTCGCTGGGGGATTCCTCAGGCCCGCGGATGAGGACACGCTGTTCCCGCTGATACGCGAAGCACTGGAGCAGGAATGCCTAGAAGAGCTGGGGGCAGTCGCCTCGCTGCCCGGGACACCCCGCGCTGTCCTCGGTGCGCTGGGTACCGTCTGGCGTGAGGGGACGGCGCGGCTGCACGACGCGCCCCGTTCGGCCGACCTCCTGCGCGTGGAGCGCTTCCTGCGGGAGAGCCTACCGCCGGGCATGCTGCTCCCGCCGGACCTTGCCCGCGCCGCGCGCGAGCGCGCGCGTTTCGCGCCTTCGATTTTCGGGTCCATCGTGCTGGACGGCGTGGTGGAAGTTGCGCCGGTTTGGCGGGACCTTCTCAACGACCTCGCGGACATCACCAGCTGGACGAGCACTGCCCATGGCTGCCGCGACTGGTTCCGTGGGGAGATGCGGATGCGGACACCCACCGAGTGTGCGGTCGCCCCACCGGAACTCTGCGCCGATCCACGGAGCGAGGTGGTGGAAGCTCTGCGCTGGCTGCGGGCACTGCTGTCCTCCGGCGACGTCAAGGCGGCCGAGGTCGGGATCACGGCGCCTTCGCCCGCCACGTGGGACGAACACTTCCTCGTTCTAGCAAGCGAGGCGGACCTTCCCCTTCATTTCTCGCACGGAAGACCGGCTCTCGCGACGGCCGAGGGCCAGGCCTGCGCGGCGCTCGCGGACGTACTCCTCCGGGGCCTCAATCAGGACCGCGTGTGGCGGCTGCTGCGCCGCCTTCCGCGTACCCCGCTCCTAGACGCGCTGCCGGCGGACTGGTCGGCCGGCCTGCCGCGTGGCGCCGCGCTTGCGTCTCTCGATCATTGGCGTGCGGCGGTTGCGGCGGCTGCGCCATCCCGAACAACGAACGAGAGCGCGGCGAACGCACTTCTTCCCATCCTTGTATTGCTCGCACGCGGGGCCGGCGCCGCGGCCGAGGCCGGCGAACGGTTACTTTCCGGCGGCAGCCGCGCACTCTGGAGGCGGGCGCTCAACGCTGCGCCCGCGGCCGCCCTCGAACTGTCTCTTCAATCCCTACGGGTGAGCGATGGGAGTGAAGCAGGCGCTTGCGCGGTGTGGGGTCCGTCCCGCCACTTCGCCGCAAGCCCCAGGGCGCATATGCGGCTCATCGGTCTCGCGGGGCGATCTTGGCCGCGCCGGGATGAAGACGATGCAGTTCTCCCTGCGCATCTCTGGCGTGAAGGAAGGGCGCCGAGGACCGCGGAGCGCGACCGGCTGGACTTCAGCATCATCAGCGACCAGGCTCGCACCCTCGTTCTTTCGCGCAGCCAGAGGAACGCGGCCGGCCTTCTCCTCGCGCCGAGCCCGCTCTGGGCCGCGGGCGAGATCGTGCTTGGCCGCGGACGGATCCCACTCCACGCCTTCAGCGAGACAGACCGTCTGTTCGCAAGGCCGAAAGAGGCCGTCGAACGGCCCCGCATCGCGCTAACAGCTGCTTGCTGGGCCAATCGGAAGAGTGCGAACCAGCACACCGTCCACGACGGCCAGATCAGGGCAGGCCACCCGGTGATTGAGGCGGCCCTGTCGGCGCCGCATTCGATCTCCGCCCTTGAGCGCCTGCTTCTCGATCCGCTCGGTTATGTCTGGGAACGCGCGCTCGGCTGGCGGGCGCTGCCCCTCGAACCGCAGCCCCTCGGCCTCAGCCCGCGAACCTTCGGCGAGATGGTGCACGCGCTAATCAGCGAGACGCTGCGCGCGCTGTCGGCGTCAGGGCCCCGCCCGACGAGCGAGGCGCAGCGCGATGCCGCGCTAGCTGCTGCTTGTGCGTCAATGGAGGAATCCTGGCCTTTGCGGCAGCCCGTGCCTCCGCCGCTGCTGTGGAGGCATTTGCTTGGCGAGGCCGCGTCGCGGGCCCGCCGCGCGCTGGAAGAGGACAGTCCCGATGCGATGAGCGCGCAGACCTGGACCGAAGTCGAGTTCGGCGGCGACACACAAGTTCCGGGGCTGCCCTGGATTTCTTTGGGGGCGGTGCAGATTGGCGGCACCGGACTTTCCTTGCGCGGTCGCATCGACCGTCTCGATCTCGCCGCCAATGGCCGCACAGTTGTTCTCACCGATTACAAGAGCGGACCGGCCCCGGCCCATGCGGGCTGCGTCGTCTTCGGCCGCGGCGCCGAGCTGCAGCGGGTCTTCTATGCGCTTGCTGCATCGTCGCTTCTGCCGGAGGCGCAGCGGATCGTATCGCGGCTGGTGTATCTGGGCGAGGGAGCGCAGGCTTTCGCCATCCCCGAAGAGGCGCTTGGGAAGGTGCTCGCCGACGCGGCGGCCTATGCGGCGGCCGCGGTGGAGACCTTGCGCAGCGGAAGGATTGCCCCCGGTGACGAGTCGCGGTCCCACGACGATCTCTGGCTCGCTCTTCCGGCTGACAGGCAGGCCTACCGCGCATCGAAGCAGCGCGTCTTCGCGACAGCGAACGGGACGCTCCGCCGATACTGGGGCCTGGCATGACGCTTCCCGATATCGAAAACCGGCGCCGCGCGCTTTGCGATCTGAACTCCACGTTTCTGGTGGAGGCGGCTGCCGGAACGGGGAAGACGTCGCTGATGGCCGGGAGGGTCGCCATGCTGCTGGCGGGGGGACACGCGCCCTCGTCGATTGCCGCCGTCACCTTCACTGAACTGGCCGCCGGCGAACTCGACCGCAAGATCCGCAACACTGTTGCGGCCCTTGCTGCCGGTAGGATACCGCCGGCCCTCACGGGCATCCTGCCGCCCGGAGGCCTCCCGCCCGGCGGCAGGGAAGCGCTTGAGGCCGCCTCGCACCGGCTCGACGAGCTCACGGCGACCACCATTCACGGCTTCTGCCAGGCGATCATTGCCGCGCATGGCGTCGAGGCCGGACTGGATCCCGGCGCGCGGGTCGTCGATGAGAATGTCGCAGAAGCTATTTTCGACCAGGCGCTTTCCAATTTCCTGTGGGCACGCCTTCAAGGCGCGGACGACCCCGCCGACCCGGTCGGCGTCCTCGCGAAGGACGACCCGCTCGGGATAGTCAAGCGCCTGCGCGAACTCGCTTTGCTCAGGCGGGAACACCCGGACGCCACGGCGCCCGGACCGGCACCTGGCGCGCAACCCGACCTCGTCCTCGCTGACGCCGTCGCGACGTTTACACGCTGGCATGCGTCGTCTCCAGGCGACCGTGCGACAGCGGACGCAATTGCCGAACTTGAGGCGCTCTCGTTGTTTTTCAGCGGCAGCTCCGAGGAAACCCTCGACTTCGCGGGGCTGTGGTCGTTCGCACAGCCTAATCGCATCTCCCTCATGCGTCCCTCCGGCTTTGAGCTCAAATCGTCTATCGAGGGCGCGGCATGGGGGCGCTTTCCCGGAGAGCAGCGGCAGCGCCTTGAAGGCGAGGCGGCCGCCCATCTCGCCGCCGTCGAAGTGGCCTATAAGATGGTGATCGGTCACATAGCCCAGCGCCTAGTATCGCTGCTCTCGAGCGCGCTTTCGGAGGTCATCGCGCGCTACACCACCATGAAGCGCGAAGCGGCCGTGCTCGACTTCGACGATCTCCTGCGTTTCGCGAGCGCGCTCGTGCGGCGCGAGGAGATCAGGCAGGTCTTGTCGACGCGCTTCCGGCACATCCTCGTCGACGAGTTCCAGGACACCGACCGCCTGCAGGTCGACATCGTCTTCAGGCTCGCCGCCAACGGGCCGGCTGCCCGTTGGCAGGATGGCACCCTTCGTCCTGGCGGCCTCTTCCTCGTCGGCGATCCCAAGCAGGCGATCTACGGCTTCCGGGGTGCCGACATTGAGGCCTACCACGAAGCTCGTGATGTCATCGGCCGGCAGCAGGGGGGCGCGGTGCTGCCGATCACGTCCAACTTCCGGTCGCGCAAAGGGATCGTCGAGCATGTGAACCTCGTCTTCCGTGCGCCGTTCTCGCAGCCCGGGCAGCCTGACTATGTGGCGATCGAGACCACCGCCGGGGCTGGAGACCCCGAACTTCCGCATGCCGCGAAGCTCACGGTTGCTCCCGAGGGGCAGGCTAGTGCCGCCGAGCTGCGCGAGGCTGAAGCGGCCGCCGTTGCGCGCCTATGCAAACGGCTAATCGGCAATGTCATGGTCCGCCGCGAGGATGAAACACTCTCGCCGCTGAAGGCCGGGGACATCGCGCTGCTGGCGCCCGGCCATACTGACCTGTGGCGGTACGAGCGCGCCCTTGTTGCCGAAGGGCTGGCCATCGCCTCCCAGGCGGGCAAGTCCTTCTTCGCGCGGCAGGAGACCCAAGACCTGCTCGCCCTTTGCCGCACGCTTTCAGATCCCCGCGATACGGTCGCCTTCGGCGCGCTGATGCGCGGGCCACTGGTCGGCCTCCCTGACGAGGATCTGCTGGACATTGCGGCAGGCCTCGGGTCGGACGAGGAAGGACCGCGCCGCTTTACCGTCATGACCGACCCCGCACGCGTGCAGCACGCGCAGGCGCGCGCCGTGATGGAGGCACTGCAGGACCTGCGCAGGCTCGCCTGGCGCCTGACGCCGTCGCAGCTGATCGCCACGGCAGTCGAACGCCTGCAGGTCCGGGTGATCGTCGCAGTCCGACACAAGAGCCGGAGCGCGCCGGCGCTAGCCAATATAGATGCATTCATCGAGCGCGCTCGACCCTATGCCATAGCGGGGATGCGGGCCTTCGTGCGGGACTTCGACCATAACTGGAGATCAAAACCTTTGACCGCGGAGGGACGCATCGATGCCTCCGAAGACGCGATCGATCTCGTCACAATGCACAGCGCCAAGGGGCTCGAATGGCCGGTAGTCATCCCGGTCAATTCATCTACGCGATTTCCATCCCCAAAGCAGTTCGTGCACCGCCGGTCCGACGACACGCTACACTGGATGATTGGCGGGATCGCACCGCCCGAGTTGGCGGCGGCGCGCGAGATGGAGCGGCGGCGCACGGCACGGGAACGCGAGCGGCTTTGGTACGTGTCGTGCACGAGGGCGCGCGACCTCCTGATTATCCCGCACCTTCCGGATGCTGACAAGAATTCTTGGTCGAGGGTTATCGAACTGGGGCAGGCAACCCTTTCCGAATTCGTCGCAGATGTTTTCCCGGAAAAGCAACTGGTCAGAGTGCCGCCGCCATCAAACGTTCAGACCAAGGACCGTTTTGCGGAAGAGGGACAACGCGTGCGCGCGGCGGTGCCACCTCTTACATGGTGGCGACCGAGCGACCACGACCCCGACAAGGCCACGTTTCCCGACGCGTTTGTGACCTCTGTGGAGCAGCCCGATCCCGAGCTCGCGGTTCCGACGGGCGCGGGCGCTCTGCGCGGCACCATCCTCCACAAGCTCATGGAAGAATACCTTACCGGCGAACTGGACGAAGACGAGCAGGCAAGCCGGTTGCGGGCACGCGAACTGCTCGCGCAGCTGGCCAGCGAAAGCGAAACGATCGCTTTGCCTGACGCGGTCGAAATGGCTTCGACTTCGCTGCGCACGATGACCCTCCCGGAGATTGCCGCGCTGAGGCCCTACCTTGTGGCAGAGTACCCTTTGTGGAGCGTCGACAGCGACAAGCTCTTGTCCGGTCGCGGTGACGCGCTGGCGATCATCGACGGCATGCCATCCGTAGTCCTCGACTGGAAGTCAGACATCGCCCCCAATCCATCGCTGCGCGCGCACTATGCTGACCAAGTCCGTGCGTACATGCACGCAACCGGCGCCGCGCGGGGCGCAGTGGTCTATATGACCACCGGGACGATGGCTTGGGTGAATGCGGCGCCCGCCGGCTAGGCCCTACGCCTTCGCCCATCCATTGCGACCCAGCGGGCACTGCCAAGGCTGACCATGTCAGGGGTTCTCAGTGCCCTGCCAGAGCGCGCAACTCAACCAGCCACACAAGGTCGGCCGCCACCAAACAGGCGGCGGATTGATTGGCAAGATCCGACCTTCAGCAGAAGCATATGCGTCAACCTACTCTGGCTGATCGTTTGTTGACCTTCCTCTAGCCTAGATGGGCCGTGTGCCGGTGCAACTGGGATAGCGCTTACAACCCCAGAACGGCTTGCCCGCGCGGGTGCCGCGACGCGCGACACGCCTAATCATAACTCCCTGACAGCGTGGGCACAGGACGGCGCCGGCGGCAGCGCGCGGCGATCCTCCGGCAGCAGAGGCGGGAAAGGGCCCCGGCGCGGTGCTGACGGACCGACGAAAGCTCTCAACGGACGGCAGGAGCGCCGGCGCGAAGGGCGGCATGCCCGGAACAGGCAAATTCGCATAACGCAGGTCGGCTTCGGCCTGCGCCAGCTCAAGACACCGGCGGGTCAGCTCGGGGTCTTGAGTCTGCCGCCAGCGTTCAAATGTCCGGGCTTCCGTCCGCAGTTCCTCGATCAGCCTTTTGATACGCTCTTCGGCGCCCTGCTGCTTCTGAACGATCGCGCTCTGCGCTTGCCGGATCAGGCGCTGGTCCTCCTCCGAATAGGCGCTCTGAAAATGGAAGCGCGCCTCTAGGCGCCTCACCCAGTCCGCGATGTTACCGGCCTTCACCGGGCCGATGCCGTAGACCTGCCGTATGTCGCGGCGTTTGGCGTCGAAAGCCGTTGCGATACCGTAAGAAGCAAGGCCGGCTAAGTCCGCGGATAACAGCTTGGCTATAGCCGCTCCGCGCACGGGATAGGAGGCAAGGTGATTGTCGAGCTGGCGCTGGTGCCGCTGGCGGTCGTAGTCGGCCTTGGCTTGGCCGTAGGCAGCGGACAGGGCGTTGTATTCGTTAAGCGCGTCGAGAGCCTGCGCCTTGGCGCGGAGCAACTTTTCGGCAGGCGCACTCCGCTGCAGCTCCTCAACGCGCTCCTTCACGGCGGCAAGCCGCGTCCTGAACTGCGCCGCAATTAAATCATCCGCGTTGGACACGCCGGCAAAAAGCCAGAGGCCCAGGCCGCCTCCGACAAGCGCCAAGAGCAATGGGACAACGCCCGAGAACAGGCCGAGCGCGGCGCCGCTCATGCAAGCGAGGCCTGCAAGCTTACGAGTGGGTGTCTGCCACCGCGCGGCGTTCAGTCAAATGGCATTCTGGCTCGGTCCCGCCGGAGCCGGAACCGCGGGCAGAACAACGGAAAGGGACGCGGGCACCGGCACCGCGTTGATGACGGCGAGAAGCGCAGGTAGATCGAGGACGAGGCCAGTAGCGGCATCAAATCCACCGGTGGGGAGCGTGATAGCGCCGAGTTCCGTGTCGAGGAAGAGCGGCCGCCGGAATTCACCCTCCATCCTGCACCAGGGACAGGCGGGCGCATCGCGCGCGTAGTGGTGGAGTTTATTGCGGCTGCACGGACGCAGCGCGGACTCCAATTCCGTGAGCGCCGCGATCCAGTCCGTTGCTTTCGGCCGCCGGCCGGTATGGAAAGGCGAGAACACTTCCTCGAACAACTGCCCTACGCGCGGCGTGAAATCCTCAAGGCGCACGGCTCCGGGCGGCGGTGTCATGCCGGTATCGCGCGCCGAGTAGGCGAAGCGATATTCCGCGATCGCCTTTTCCAGCGGCATTTCTCCGGCAGCGCGCGAGCGGCCGGAGAAGGGGTGGCGGTCCATGCACAGCAGCTGGAATAGGCAGACCGCGAGCCCGAACCCGTCGTGGTCCACCGTGCGCACGAGACCGTTCAGCGATTTGCCCTGCAGCTCGGGCGGGGTGTACTCGGGCACGCCGACGACGCAAGGATAGGGCTTGCCGCCATGAATGATCTGGAAGCTGTCGGCGTCGATCAGCGCTACCGTGCCTTCGGCAGAGACCAGAACACCCCTCTGATTGATGTCGCCTACCACACAGCCAGTCGCATGGACTTGCGCGAACACCCGCGCGATGTTGAGTGCGACTCGCACCAGAAAGCGGTAGTCCGCTTTGGGGAAGTGCTTTTGCCGCGAGACCGGCGTTTGAAGCTCGTGAATTTCCTTGTGCTTCTCGACAAGCCGCATGACGAAGCCGGCAAACGCGCCCCTGCCATCGACAACAACCTGATAGGGGAAGGCCACCATCGCCGCGCCGTCGGCGAGGCCCGTGCTCACCATCGCTTTTATCTTGGGCTCGCGCTCGCGGACCAGATGCGGGAAGTAGGTTTTCACCGCGAAGCCCGGCCGGTTGCGAAGGCTGAAGACCTCGCCCTCCCCACCCTTGCCCACGCGCTTGTCGGGCAGCAGCTCGTGGCCGTCCGCGAACAGCTTTCCCGGTATCATCGCGCAACCGCTACGATGAGGGTTTTGTCGTCGTCGGTGAGCGCGCAAACGCGCTCGCCAGCTAGAAAGGCTGCCAGGCTCGTACTCAGCGCCCGGTCCCGTCCGGCACCTTCAGCTGCTTCGAGCGGCCGGGCCATCGGATTGAAGAAGGCAGCAGAAGGCTGCTTCGTCGCACTGTCGAGAACAAGATTTTCGATCCCGTCGGAAAACACCGCCAGCGCGTCAAAAGTGTTAGCGTGGCGCGTCAGCCGCAAAGCCGGCTGCGGCTCGTCCGTTAGGAAGTAAGTGGTGGCGGCGTATTCGCCGTGATGTGGAGGGCTCAGCGCTGCCCACGTGGCCGTGGTCCGTTCGCGTCCTACGACCGCGCCGTCGCCGATATGGACGGTGAGCACTTCCGCGTCCGTCGCGATGAACAGCACAAGCGTAGCCGCGAAATCCCGCGCAGTTAGCCGCCGGCGTCCGGCGGCGGCACGAATGCGGTCGCGCGCCAAATCGACCCAGGACCAGACCTCGTCCTCGTCCGGCAATGCGCTACGATCCCGCATGGCCTCTCGCGCGCTGACCGCCAAGGTACGGCAGACAAGCGCCGCGCCTTCACCACCGCAGGCGGCGGAGCCTGCACCATCGGCCACGATCGCTGCCAGCGTTCGACCGCCATTGCCGTTCCGGACCTGGAAGCAAGCCTGCGCATCTTGGAGACGCACGCCCGCTTTGATGTGCGATGATCCTCGGACCGACGCGGCCGCGTAGCGCCACGACATGGCTCACCCAGCTGTCGCCCATCCGTCGGGCGCGGTCGGATTCGCGAGCGGCACCTGGTCGCCAGGGTTGGAGCGCGACATTGCGCCAAGGGAATTCGAGAGCCACTGGAAGAACTCCTTGAATTGAAGTCCCTTCAGTTTTAGCGGCCGGCGCACGGCAATCTGCGCGAGAGTTCCCATATCGGCGTTCTCGACGCCGATCGCATAAAACATGAACGCCTTCGTGTCTTCGCCCTCACGCACCTTCTGCGCCGCCGACTTCCAGCTATCGGTTGGAGCGCCGTCGGTGATGAGGAAGATCCACGGCCGGTAAAAGCTGATGCCGTTGGCCCGGTACTTGTCCTTTCGTTCGCGCAGCATCTGCAGGGCCGTCTCAATGGCTTCGCCCATCGGCGTTGCCCCTTGCGTTGAAAGCTGCGGCGGAAAGAAGTTGGCGGCGCCGGTGAAGTCCATCTCCGTCCTAACCGGCCCAAAGGTGACAATTGCGAACTCAACGCGCTTTGCCGCCAAGCTGTCAGCCTGAATATCCTCCTGCAGTGACTGGAGGCCTTGGTTCAACTGCTCGATGGGCGCTCCGCTCATTGATCCAGATACGTCCAAAAGCAGGACGCATGGACAGCGCGCCTGCGGATTATCCAGGAATTCCGCGTCGCCGAACGGCTGCTGATCGAAATGTGTCAATCCAATGCCCTCTGACACTTACTGAGACTGCATGACTCGCCTGTCTCCTCGATACGACAGCCGCTCTCCAGGATCCAGGCGTCGAGGTTCGCCTTCTACTACCGGCCCCGCCGGTTGCGAGCCCGCCCGAGTTGGCCCGTCTTGCGCTCGATAACTGGATATCTTGCGCGCTCATTGGAGCATCCCGGAAGCGGACCTCCCTAGCGGCCGCTTTGGGTCAGAATTTCGCGTTGCGCCCCTGGCAGTTCGGACAGCCGCAGATTGTTGTCTGGCTCTCGCATAATCCGCTCGACTACGGGCGCGAAGAGAGCGTGTGTCCTGCCAGAACGAACTGACGACGCCGCAAATCGCATTCCCTGCCTGCCCGACCTCCGGGAAGCTCTGACCTCAGACCGATCGCGTCACGGTGATTCCGCTCAGCCCCCGCCGGCACCGTGCCGATTGCGGGGTCCGGGACGTGACGGGCGAGACCCGTCTCGAGCCGAGGCTCGGACACCCCGGAGAGCACCGATGTCGAACGTCACCCTGAGCAAGACCGAGACGAAGATCCTGACTGAAGCCGCCGGCCGGGAGGGCGGGCTGCTCCTCCTGCCCGAGTCCATGAAGGACGTGACCCGCCAGCGCCTGATTGGCAGGCTGGAGAGCATGGGCCTGATCGCTCCCGCCGGCCAACAAGGCGACGATCCAGCCCTGGCCACGGCCGGGTACCGGGCGGTCGGGCTTCGGCCCCCGCGTGCCCGGAAGGGAAAGTCGGCTGAGGCGACCACGCACCCGGTCTCCTCACCGGCCGATGCTGCGCCCGACCCTGAGGTAACCGCACCGGCCCTGATCCGCACCGGGACGAAGCAGGCGCTGGTCATGTCGCTGCTCAGCCGGCCGGAGGGGGCGAGCGTGGCGGAGATGATCGCCGCGACCGGATGGCTGCCGCATACGACCCGGGCGGCTTTGTCCCGCCTCCGCTCCGCCGGTCACGAGCTGACCAAGCGCCCACGCGAGAATGGCGTGACGGCATACCGGATCGCGGCTCCCGAGCCCGAGCCGAAGCGACGCTCCCGCAAGGTTCCGGCTCTGGCCGAGGCTGCCACGGCGTGACCGGCCGGCGTAATCCTGCTGGGGATCGGATGGAAGCCGACCCTCGGCTGGCGGCTGATCTCGAGCGCCTCGCCGCGCTCGACCTTGCCGGTCTGCGGCGGCGGTGGCGCAGGCTGGTCGGGAGCCCGGCTCCCGCGCAGCTGCCACGCTCGCTCCTGCACCGCATCCTGGCCTACCGGGTCCAGGCCGCTGCCTTCGGCGACCTGGACCGCGACACCGCTCGGGAACTCCGCCGCATGGCGGAGGAGGGCCGTGATGCGGAGGTGATGCCGCTGCCGGAGTTGCGACCGGTGAAGCCGGGCACGCTGCTTGTGCGGGAATGGGAGGGCGTGCTCCAGCGCGTGATGGTACTGGCCGAGGGTTATGCCTGGAACGGGGTCACCTATCCGAGCCTCACCGGCGTCGCTCGGGCCATCACCGGATCGAGCTGGAACGGGCCCAGGTTCTTTGGCCTGCGGACCAGGAGAGGATCACAGGACAGGAGGACGGGCCTGTGATCCAACCTGCCGTCCGGTCGCTTCGCTGCGCCATCTATACCCGGGTCTCGACCGAGCACGGGCTCGAGCAGGAGTTCAACTC
>NZ_CAXTAZ010000073.1:0-17961 GCF_964242715.1 uncultured Enterovirga sp. | reverse complement strand
GCGTTCTTCTTCACGATGCCGATCAGCATGACGATGCCGATCATCGCGATCACCGACAGGTCCATGCCGGCGAGCTTCAGGGTGAGAAGCGCGCCGATGCCGGCCGAGGGCAGGCCCGACAGGATGGTCAGGGGGTGGATGAAGCTCTCGTAGAGAACGCCCAGGATGATGTAGATCACGAGGACGGCCGCGAAGAGCAGGAGCCCCTGATTCGCCAGCGCCTGCTGGAAGAGCTGCGCCGTTCCCTGGAAGTTGGTCGAGATCGAGGCCGGAAGGCCGATCTCGCGGCTTGCGGCCTCGATCCCGGTCACGGCTTCCGACAGCGCGACGCCGGGCACGAGGTTGAACGAGATCGTCACCGCCGGAAGCTGCGCCAGATGGTTCACGGTCAGCGCGGTCGGCAACTCCTTCAGGGTCGCCACCGTGTCGAGCGGGATCACGGCGCCGGACGGGGTCCGGATCGCCATCTTGCGCAGGACCTCGCGCGTGTCGGAGTATTTCTGGTCCGCCTCGAGGATGACCTGGTAGGTGTCTTCCGGCGCATAGATGGTGGAGACCTGCCGCGAGCCGAAGGCGGAGTAGAACTGGTCGCGGACCTGATCGACGGTGATCCCGAGGCGGGCCGCGAAATCCCGATTGATGTCGATATAGGCGCTGCGGGCCCGCATCTGCAGATCGGAATTGACGTCCACGATGCCCGGGACCTGCGCCATCTTCTCCTGGAGAAGCGGCGCGAACTTGCGCAGCCCCTCGAGATCGGTGGATTGCAGCGTGTACTGGTATTGCGCCCGCGATTGCAGCGCCCCGACATTGATGGACACGACCGGCTGCATGTAGAGCGAGATGCCCGGTACGGCGGCGGCCGAGCGGCGGATGCGCTGGATCACGCCGATGACGTCGGTCTTCCGCTCCGGCCTGTCCCGCAGGGTGATGAACAGCCGCCCCGAATTTTGGGTCGCGGCGGGTCCGCCGCCCCCAACGGTCGACATCACGTCGACGACGTCGGGATCGCGCCGGACCACGAGCGCCAGGGCGTTCTGCCGGACCACCATCGCGTCGAAGGAGGCGTCGTCCGGCCCGACCGTCGCCGCCGTGATGAGCCCGTTATCTTCCGTCGGGAAGAAGCCCTTGGGGATGTCCCGGTAGAGCATCACGGTGATCACGAAGGTCGCGAGCGTGATGAGCAGCATCACGGAGGGGACTGCGACGACCTTGCGGAGTGCCCAGCCGTAGCCGCGCGTCAGCGACGTGAAACCCCAATCGAAGGCGCGCAGCACGAAATTGTGCCGCTCGTGATGGTCGTGCGGCTTGAGCATCCGGGCGCAGAGCATCGGCGTCAGCGTGAGCGAGACGATGCCGGAGATCAGGATCGCCATCGAGATGACGAGGCCGAACTCGGTGAACATCCGGCCGACCACCCCGCCCATGAACAGGACCGGAATGAACACGGCGACGAGCGAGATCGTCATCGAGACGATGGTGAAGCCGACCTCGCGCGAGCCCTGCAGGGCAGCCGCGAAGGGTTTCTGCCCGGCCTCGATATGCCGCATGATGTTCTCGAGCATGACGATCGCGTCGTCGACCACGAAGCCGACGGAGAGCGTGAGCGCGAGGAGGGAGATGTTGTCGATCGAGTGACCGAACATGTACATGCCGGCGAAGGTGCCGGCGATCGAGATCGGCAACGCGACGGCCGGGATGAGCGTCGCCCGGACCGAGCGCAGGAAGAGGTAGATCACCCCGATCACGAGCAGCATGGACAGGACGAGCGTGAATTCCACGTCCTCGACCGCATGCCGGATCGAGAGCGAGCGGTCGTTCAGGACCTTGATGTCCATGCCGGCCGGCAACTCGGCCTTGAATGCCTCGAGCAGGCCGCGCGCCCGGTCCACCACCTCGACGGTATTCGCGTCCGGCTGGCGCTGCACGGCGAGGATGATGGCCCGCGTGCCGTTCAGCCAGCTCGCGACCTTGTCGTTCTCGACCCCGTCGACCGCCGTCGCGACGTCGCCGACGCGGACGGGCGCGCCGTCCTTCCAGGCCACCACGACCGGCATGTATTGCGCGGCCCGCATGATCGGGCCGGTCGCGTCGAGGATCGAGCTTTGGCTGCCCTGGTCCACCGCTCCGACCGGCTTCGACGAATTCGCGGTCGCGAGCGCCTGCTGCATGTCGGCGAGGCTGAGGCCACGCGCCTGGAGCTGGTTGAGGTCCGCCTTGACCCGAACTGCGTATTTCTGCGTGCCGTAGATCAGAACCTGCGCCACGCCGGGCAGCGTCGAGAGGCGTGGGATGATCACCGATTGCGCGAAGCGGTCGACATCCGACAGGCGGGTCTGTGCGGAGGAGAGCGCCAGGAACAGGATCGGCTGGTCGGCCGGATTGACCTTGCGGAAGCTCGGCGGGGTGGTGAGCTCGGCCGGCAGCCGGCGCTGGGCGGTCGAGATCGCGGACTGAACGTCGAGCGCGGCGCCGTCGATGGACCGGTTGAGGTCGAATTGCAGGACGATGGAGGTCTGGCCGAGGACCGAGGTCGACGTCATCGAGGACACGCCGGCGATGGTCGAGAACTGCTTTTCCAGGATCGCGGCAACCGAGGACGCCATCGTCTCGGGGCTCGCGCCCGGGAGCTGGGCCGAGACCTGGATGGTCGGGAACTCGACCCGGGGAACGGCCGCCACCGGCAATTGGCGGTAGCCGAAGATGCCGGCGGCCACGAAGGCGACCATCATCAGGATGGTCATGACCGGGCGGCGGATGCAGGTTTCCGAGAGCATCGTTTCGTCTCCCCTCAGCCGGGTCGCCTGGCGTCGGCGGCCGGCTCGCCGCCGGTCGCGACCCCGTCACGCGCCGGTCCGGCCTGCACCTGGACCAGTGCGCCATCGACGAGCCTGAGCTGACCGTCGATCACCACCTGCTCGTCGCCCGTCAGGCCCTCCGAGATCACGCTGTTGCCGCCCGTGGTCCGGGCGACGGTGACGGGCGTGAGCTTGGCCCGGCGGTCGCCGCCGACGACGAACACGTAGGCGCCCTGCTGCCCGATCTGGACCGCGGAGGACGGAATGGCGATGGCCTGCGCGTCCACGCCGAGGGTCGCCTGAACGGACACGAAGGCGCCGGGCCAGAGCCGCTCGACGGTGTTCGCCATTTCCGCCTTGGCCAGCACCGTCCCGGTTGCGAGATCGACGGTGTTCTCGACGAAGGACACGAATCCCGGAACCGTGAACTGCCCGACCCGGGCCTCGATGCCGACCCGGCCGGCCGCCATCGCCACCCGGAGGTCGACGAACAGCGATTGCGGGATGGCGAAGGAGACGAAGATCGGATCGACCTGGTTCACGGTCGCGATGGCCTGCGCATCGGCAGTCCTGACCGTGGTGCCGATCTTCAGCGCGATCGAGCCGATCCGACCCGAGATCGGCGAGCGGATCTCGGTATAGGTCAGGAGCGTGGCGAGGTTGTCGCGATTGGCCCGGTCGGCCGCGAGCTGGGCCTGCTGGACCTTGACCAAGGTCGCGGCCGTATCGCGCTGGACCTCCGTTCCGATACGCTTCGCCAGAAGCTCCTCGAAACGGGCAAGGTCCCGGCGCGCCTGTTCCAGCTGGGCCACGTCCTTCATGACCAGGGCGTCGGCCTGAGCGAGCTGGGCCCTGATCGCGCGGTCATCGAGCTTGACCAGGAGGTCGCCCACCCGGACGAGCGCACCCTCGTTCACCTCGATCGAGGAGATCTGGCTGTCGATGCGGGGCTTGATGGCGATCGACGCCATCGACTGCACGGTTCCGATCGCGTCGACCGTGACCGGCATGCTCCGGCGCTCGGCGCGGCCGAGCACGACGGGCACGGCCGGCGGGGCCGGCCGCGCCGGTCCGCCCGCACCCACCTGAACGGTGCCACCCTTCGGCAGGTAGGGCACGAGGAAGGGCGCCCGCTCGGCTGCGAAACGCGAGGCGTCGTCCCGCTTCCAGTAGAGAAGGCCCGCGGCGGCCAGGGCGATGATGAGCAGGGCCCGGATCATGGAATGGTCGCCTCGCGCGGCTGCATCCGCCCGGACCGGGCCTCGTGCCGTGAAGAGAGAGTAGCGGGATCGCGGCCGGGTCCGGCAGGACCTCGCGCGGCCCTGAAGGGGTCGAGTGCGACGGCTGCGGGTTCGCCGACCCCTTGCAGCACGAGCCCGGCGATCTCGCGGGCGATCTCGCCGTCATCGGCGCAGATTCCGGCGGCACCACCCCAGATCATGCCGATCATGAGATGCGCGATCCGGTCCGAATTCACCGGCCTGGCTTCACCGCGATCGACGCCGTCCTCGATGGCCCGGATCAGGAAACCGGCGATCCGGGCGCGCCGGTCGCGGAAAATCCTGCGGCGCGACTGGTCGACGGCGGCGGAACTCTCGCCCAGGAAACGGAGCGGCACGAGATGGTCCCGGAATGTGGGCACGATCGCCTGGACCAGGCCGAACAGGCGAGGCGCGAGGTCGCGCTCCTGGTCGAGCACGGCTTCGAGCCGTGCCTCGAGCCGATCGAGCGCCTCGACGAACACCGCCGCGAACAATGCGTCCTTGCTCGGGAAATAGCGGTAGAGGGTCGGCTTTCCGACACCGGCCTCATGGGCGATGTCGTCCATGGAGGCGTCGTCGTAGCTCCGGAGCGAGAAGACGCGCGCGGCCGCCTCGAGGAGGCGCAAGCGCCTTTCTCCGCGCCATCCGTCGTCTCCGGTCACGTCCATGCGGCCGCCATGTCTGCAGGGAATATGCCATAGAACTTCGGAGTTCTATTGTCGAATCCTTTGAACCAGGTTCCGAGGTGGCGCGCCGAGACGCCGCAGCCGGATGCGTCCCGGAGCCCGGAACGCTTTCATCCGGCCGCGGGCGATGCCGGGGCCGGGACCAGGATCGGGCTCCCGTAGCGGAGACGGCGGCGCTGACGCACGAGGATGGGGCGATGCACCGGCTTCGTCGCCTCGACGACATGGAGGCCGGCGAAGGGCAGGGACAAAGCGGCCCCGAACCGCTCCCAGGCTCCCGCACCGCTGAGCACGAAGCGGCTTCGAAGCGGCGGCACGTAGAGCGTCTCGGCCCAGCGCTCCGGGACCAGGAGGGTGCGGCTCATCAGGCGCCTGAGTTGCGACCGGCTGAACGGCTGGCCGTGGCCGAAGGGTGTCGAATCCATGCGGGCCCACAATCCGCGTCGGTTCGGGCAGACGACGATCGCCCGGCCGGCGGGGGCGAGCAGGCGGCCGATCTCGTGCAGGAACTCGGCCGGATCCTCCACCGCCTCGAGCGCATGGACCGCGAGCAGGCGATCGACCGAGCCGTCGGCGAGCGGAACCATGAGCGGGTCGACGAGCGCGGTGGCGGACGGGCGGTCGCAGGGCCAGCGCACCGCGCCCTGCCGGGCTGGCATGAAGACGGTCAGCCGTTCGCAGGCGCTGCCCAGATCCGCGGCGAAGGGCGTCGCGTAACCGAGGCCGAGAACGCTGAGCCCGCGCAGGTCCGGCCAGAAACGGTGGATGACGCGGCCGATGGCACGGCTCGACACCGCGCCGAGCGGGCTGTCGTAGAATGCCCGAAGCTCGGCCACATCGACGCTCACGTCCCGCTCCCTCGCCCAGCACCACGCGGCCGCGCGGTTTCCAGATCGTATCCCGCATGGTAGCCACCAAGCGTTCGCGCAGAGAAGTCCATGCCCGCCGAGATTCATGTATTCCGCTGTCTGCAGGACAATATCGGGGCTCTGATCCACGATCCCCAGACCGGCGCCTGCGCGGCGATCGACGCGCCCGAGGAGGCGCCGATCCTGGCAGCCCTGAAGGAGACCGGCTGGCGGCTCACGGACATCCTGGTGACCCACCGTCACGCCGACCACGTCCAGGGAATCCCGGCCCTAAAGGACCGTTTCGGCTGCCGCGTGGTGGCTCCGCAGAAGGCCGGAGCCGAGGTTCCGGGCGTCGATGCTTTCGTGCGCGAGGGCGACACCGTGAAGGTCGGCGAACTCGCCGCGCATGTCTGGGAGACGCCGGGCCATTGCCGCGACCATGTCTCGCTCTGGTTCGCGGGCGATCGGGCCCTGTTTTCGGGCGACACCTTGTTCACGCTCGGCTGCGGACGGGTGATGGAATCGAGCTATGCCGAGATGTGGCATTCGCTGCAGCGCCTGGCTGCGCTGCCCGGCGAGGCGCGCGTCTATTCCGGTCATGACTACGTCAGGTCGAACGCGAAATTCGCGCTGGCGGCCGATCCCGGCAACGAGGCCCTGAAACGCCGGGTCGAGGAGGCCGAAGCGGCGGCCGCCGCGAACCGCTTCCTGGTTCCGTCCACCATCGCGGACGAGAAGGCCACGAACCCGTTCCTGCGCGCGGGCGAGCCCGCGCTCGCGGCCTCGGTCGGGAAGTCGGGCGCCGATGCCGGGACCGTCTTCGCGGCCCTCCGCGAGTGGAAGAACAGCTTCCGCTGAACCGGGGCAGGGTGTTGGGCCTTTCAGACCTTTCTGCTCGGGGGAGCCTCAGTGCTGCAGCCGTGATCAGGCTCCTCGACCTCGCGCCGCACCCGGAAGGCGGCCATTACCGCGAAACCTTCAGGGACGAGGCGCCCGCGGGCGGGCGATCCCACTCCACCGCGATCTACTACATGCTCTCCGTCGGCGAGGTGTCGGACTGGCATCGCGTGGACGCGGCCGAGATCTGGCATTTCTATGCCGGCGCGCCGCTCGTCCTAACGACCTCCCCGGACGGCCACGACGCGGAGGCCCGGCATCTCGGGCCCGACCTCGCCGTGGGCCAGCGTCCCCAGATCGCCGTGCCGGCCGGACATTGGCAGAGCGCGACGAGCCTCGGGAGCTGGACGCTCGTCGGCTGCACGGTCGCGCCGGGCTTCGACTTCGCCGGGTTCGAGATGGCGCCCCCGGACTGGCGTCCGACGCCGCGGGCGCCGGCGTGACGGCGCCCGACCGCGAGTTGATCTTCGCGCTGGAAAGCCGGCTCGTGAATGCCTGGCCGTCCTTCGAGGTCGAGCTCGCCGACGGCTGGCTCGTGCGTTTCGCCGAGGGCTATTCGAAACGGGCCAATGCCGCGACCCCGATCCTGCCCGGGGCCCGGCTCGACCCGGCGCTGGTCGACGGCATCCTCTCGGCTTTCGAGGCACGCGGGGTTGCGCCCTGTTTCCGGCTCACCGGGATCGAGGATCCGGACGCGGATGCGGTCCTGGCCGAGCGCGGCCTCGCCCTCTACGACGCCTCGCTCGGCATGGTCGCGCCGATCGATCCCGGCTTCGCGCGCGACACCAGCATCCGGCTCGACCTCGCCCCGAAACCGGCCTGGATCGACGCCGCGGCGGCGGCCTATGGCGGCGACAAAAGCAACCGCGTCATCCTCGGCCGCATCGTCCGGCTGATCCGCCAGCCGGCCGTCTTCGCGACGCTCGTCCTCGACGGGCATCCGTCGGCCTGGGGACTCGCCGTCGCCGAGCGGGGCTTCGTCGGGCTCTACGACATCGTCGTCGCACCGGACCTGCGTGGGCTCGGCCTCGGCCGGCGGCTCGTCACCACGCTGATGGCCTGGGGCCGGGAGGCCGGCGCGGAGCGCGCCTATCTCCAGATGGGGGAAGCGAACGAGGTCGCGGACGGCCTCTACCGCTCGCTCGGGTTCACGACCGCCTATCGTTACACGCACCGGGTCATGTCGGCCGATTTCCGCCTGGACGGAACGGTCGCGACTGCACGTGCAAGAGCGGCCGGAGGCAGCTGACGATCCCGCCTCCGGCGCGAATGGGGCAAGGGCCGTGCTTTCGAGCCCGGCATAAAGCGGACCTTAAAGGCCGCGGCATTATCCAGGCCTATTCGTTGTCGGGCCGTCCCATGCCGTCCACCGCCGCACCCATCGTCGCCACGGACGTCGCGCCCTGGTCGGCGAGGCTCGCGCGTCCCCTCTTTTCGGCCGCCCTCTTCGCCTCCGCCTTCCTGCTTTTCGGCGTGCAGCCGATGTTCGCCAAGATGGTGCTGCCGGTCCTCGGCGGATCGCCGGCCGTCTGGTCGGTGGCGACCGTGGTCTTCCAATGCCTGCTTCTCGCCGGCTACGCCTATGCGCAGGCCCTGTCCCGCCGAAGCACGCGCACCGCGCTCCTGGTCCATCTGGCGCTGGTGGCGGCCGCGGCCGCCACCCTGCCGATCGCCTTGCGTCACGGCTGGGGACCGGCGCCGGCCGGCGGCGAAGCCGGCTGGCTGGTCGCCCTGATGCTGGCCTCGATCGGCCTGCCCTTCTTCGCGGTCGCCGCGAACGGGCCGCTCCTGCAGAGCTGGTTCGCCCGCACGGCCCATCGCGACGCGAAGGACCCCTATTTCCTCTATGCCGCGTCGAATATCGGCTCCTTCGCGGCGCTCGCGGCCTATCCGCTCCTGATCGAATCCGCCTGGCCGCTGCGCGATCAGAGCCGCTATTGGGCGCTCGGCTTCGCCGGGCTTGCCGTGATGATCGCGGGCGCCGGAATGCTGGCCGCGCGCGGACGCCCGGCGGGTGCGGCGGCTCCCGCCGTCCCGAGCGCCGCTCCGACGTGGCGAGAGCGGCTCATGTGGGTCGCGCTGGCCTCGGTGCCATCGGGGCTGCTCGTCGCCGCCACGGCGCATCTGTCGACCGACATCGCCGCGATCCCGCTTCTCTGGGCCGTGCCGCTCGGCATCTACCTCCTGAGCTTCGTCCTCGCGTTCCGGCCGGCGGGCCGGTTTCCGGACCGGCTGATCGGGCTGCCGCTCGTCGGGCTCACGGCCGTCGCGCTCGCGGGGCTCGGCGGGGCCGGATCGCTCTGGCTCGGGCTTGGAATCCATCTCGGCCTGTTCGCCCTGACGACCCTGATCTGCCACCGGGCTCTCTACCTCCGACGCCCCCGGGCCGAGCACCTGACCAACTTCTATCTCTCGCTCTCCGCAGGCGGCGCTCTCGGCGGGTTGTTCGCGGGCCTTGTCGCGCCGGCCCTGTTCTCGTCCGTCCTGGAATACCCGATCCTGCTCGTCGCGGCCCTCCTGTGCCGGCCGGCCGAGGCCGGACGGCGGTCGGGCATTCGCCGGGAGGTCGTCCGCACGGTTCTGGCAGCCGCGGCCTGCCTCGGGCTCGCCGTCGCCGCGCTCGCGTGCGGTGCCCCCGACAGCCCCGTGCGACAGGGCCTCCTGATCGCACTCGCCGTGCTGCTGATCGTCGGATGGCGATCGAAGGCGGCGAGCGTGGCCGCGTGTCTCTCGCTCGCCCTGGCCGCCACCACCTTCCATCCCGGCACCGCCCGGGAAGAGAACATCCGGTCCTTCTTCGGCATCCACAAGATCATCACCTCGGCCGACGGCCGCTTCCGGTTGCTGGCCCATGGCACGACCGCGCATGGCGCCATGCGGATCCGGAACGACGACGGCTCGCCCGCGCTCGGGCGGCCGGAGCCCACGACCTATTACGGGCTGGATGGCGCCATCGGGAGCGCGATCGCATCGGTGCGGGAGGCCCATGGCGGGCGGCTGCGTCGAGTCTCGGTTGTCGGGCTTGGAACCGGGAGCCTCGCCTGCCACAGCCTGAGCGGGGAGGTCTTCATCTTCTACGAGATCGACCGCGAGGTGATCCGGATCGCCCGCGACACGACGAAATTCCGTTTTCTCGGCGAATGTGCGCCCGACCAGCCGGTCGTTCTCGGCGACGCCCGGCTCACGCTCGCCGAGTCGCAACCGGGCCAGGACCTGATCCTGCTCGACGCCTTCTCGTCGGATTCGATCCCG
Organism: uncultured Enterovirga sp.; assembly: GCF_964242715.1. Lineage (NCBI taxonomy): Bacteria > Pseudomonadati > Pseudomonadota > Alphaproteobacteria > Hyphomicrobiales > Methylobacteriaceae > Enterovirga > uncultured Enterovirga sp. The sequence goes on along the minus strand of NZ_CAXTAZ010000073.1, from coordinate 8,215 downwards.
ACCCATCTCGTCACCCGGGAGGCGATCGGCCTCTACCTCACGAAGCTCGCGCCCGACGGCGCCCTCGTCATGCATCTCTCGAACCGGCATCTCGACCTTCGCCGGGTCGTGGCGCGAGCCGCGGCCGATCACGGCCTTCTCGCCTGGACACGCACGGAGCACCCGGCCGAGCCGTTCGAGAAGCGGATGCGGTCGGGCGCGATGGTGGTCGCGATGGCCAGGCAGGCCCGGGATCTCGGACCCCTCGCGGCCGGTGAGGATTGGCAGCGGCTCGAGCCCGACATGTCGCGGCGGCCCTGGACCGACGATTACTCGAACGTGATCGAGGCCTTGATGGACGCCTATCGGCGCTGAGATGCGGGATCAGCCCGGTCGGGCATCAGCCCGGCCGGGCGGGATCGCGCTTCGAGGCCCGCACGGCAAGGGCCAGAGCCAAGATGGCCGGCAGGCCGAACACGGCCGCCTGCGCCGCGATGTCGGCTCCGGCCTCAAGCCCGGCCCCGTCCACGCGGAGGTAGAAGTCCGCGGCCGAGACAGCGAGCCAGAAGAGCACGAACAGCCCCGCGCCTCGCGCGACCATCCGGCTCGATCCGTCACGGCCGAGGGCACGGGCACCCACATGGACCCCGGCGAGGAGGACGAGCCCGATCGCCATCATCATCAGGATGTGCATGGGTCGTCCTCACGTCCGGGCGCGGCTTGAAGCGCTCGTCAGGCGAAATACTGCCCGCCATTCACCGACAGCGTCGAGCCCGTGATGTAGCCGGCATCGTCGCTCGCCAGGAAGACGACGGTGCGGGCAATCTCCTCGGGCTCGCCCAGGCGGCCGACGGGGATCTGCGGCAGGATCGACTTCTCGACCACCGCGGGGGCGATCGCCTTCACCATCTCGGTCGCGATGTAGCCGGGGCAGATGGCGTTCACGGTGATGCCGGTCCGCGCGCCCTCCTGGGCCAGCGCCTTGACGAAGCCGATGTCGCCGGCCTTCGAGGCCGAATAGTTGACCTGGCCCATCTGCCCCTTCTGCCCGTTGATCGACGAGATGCAGATCACGCGGCCGAACTTGCGGGCGCGCATGCCCTCCCAGACGGGGCGGGTCATGTTGAAGAGCGAGTTCAGGTTCGTGTTGATGACCCCGTACCACTGGTCCTTGGTCATCTTGTGGAACATGCCGTCCTTCGTGATGCCGGCATTGTTCACGAGGATCTCGATCGGGCCGAGATCGGCCTCGACCTTGCCGATCCCCTCGGCACAGGCGTCGAAATCCGACACGTCCCACTTGTAGGTCTTGATGCCGGTCGCGCTCGTGAAGGCGGCGGCCGCTTCGTCGTTGCCGGCATAGCTCGCCGCGACCTCATAGCCGGCGCCCTGCAGCGCCTTCGAGATCGCCTCGCCGATACCCCGCGTCCCGCCTGTGACGAGTGCCACCCGCGCCATGTCGTTCCTCCCTCGATTTCTTGCTTCGTACGACGGGGGTTGATCCCGATCGTGGAAGCGTAACGTTCAAGGGAGCGACGGGTCCAGGCCCGAGCGGCGGAAAGTTGCCCCTCAGCGCTCCACGCACATGGCGACGCCCATGCCGCCGCCGATGCAGAGCGTGGCGAGGCCCTTCTTCGCGTCCCTCTTCTGCATCTCGTGCAGGAGCGTGACGAAGACCCGGGCGCCGGACGCGCCGATCGGGTGCCCGATCGCGATCGCGCCGCCGTTGACGTTCACGATCTCCGGGTCCCAGCCCATGTCCTTGTTCACGGCGCAGGCCTGGGCCGCGAAGGCTTCGTTGGCCTCGACGAGGTCGAGATCCGAGACCTTCCAGCCGGCCTTCTCCAGGGCGCGACGGGAGGACGGGATCGGGCCCGTCCCCATGATGGCGGGATCGACCCCGGCGGTCGCCCAGGACACGATCCGGGCGAGCGGCGTCAGCCCGCGACGCTCGGCCTCGCGAGCCGTCATCAGGACCACGGCGGCCGCTCCGTCGTTGATGCCGGACGCATTGCCGGCCGTCACCGAGCCCTCCTTCGAGAAAGCCGGACGGAGCTTCTGCATGGCCTCGATCGTCGTGCCGGCCCGGATATACTCGTCCTGGTCGACGGAGACGTCGCCCTTTCGCCCCTTCACCACCACCGGGACGATCTCGTCGGCGAACCGGCCCGCCTTCTGGGCCGCCTCGGCCTTGTTCTGCGAGGCGACGGCGAACCGGTCCTGGTCCTCGCGCGAGAGCTGCCATTTCTCCGCGACGTTCTCGGCCGTCGTGCCCATGTGATAGCCCTGGAAGGCGTCGAGCAGTCCGTCCTTCAGCATCGTGTCGACGAGTTTCAGGTCACCCATCTTGGTGCCCGACCGCATATGGGCCGCGTGAGGGGACATCGACATGGATTCCTGACCGCCGGCCACGATGATGGCGGCATCGCCGTTCGCGATCTGCTGCATGCCGACCGCGATCGTGCGGAGGCCCGAGCCGCAGAGCTGGTTCAGGCCCCAGGCCGTCTTCTCGGCCGGGATGCCGGCCGCCATCGCGGCCTGCCGGGCCGGGTTCTGGCCCTGGCCGGCGGTGAGGATCTGGCCGAGGATGACCTCGTCGACCTCCCCGCCCTCCACCTTGGCGCGCTCCATGACGGCCCTGATCGCGATGGCGCCGAGCTCCTGGGCCGGCGTGTTGGCGAAGGCTCCGTTGAACGACCCGACCGCGGTGCGGGCCGCGCTCACGACGACGATATCGGTCTCGGGCATGTGCCATCTCCTCCGTGCCGGCCATCGCAGGCCTGGCCGATCCTTCGGGCTGCGGGATCGGCCTCGGTTAGGCGGATGTCAAGGTAGGCCCCCCGCAAGTCGGATTGCGACGTCAGGACAGGCGTGAAACAGTCCCGGATGCCCGCGAACGGCAAGGTAGGACATGGCAGCGAACAAGCCTCCGACGATCATCAAGAAATACGCGAACCGCCGCCTCTACCATATGGGCACGAGCACCTACGTGACGCTCGAGGATCTCTCCAAGATGGTGCGGGCGGGAGAGGATTTCGTCGTCAACGATGCGAAGAGCGGGGACGACATCACGCGCGCGGTGCTGGGCCAGATCATCTTCGAACAGGAGAACAAGGAGGGCCAGAATCTCCTGCCCACGACCTTCCTCAGGCAGCTGATCCGCTTCTACGGCGACAACCTGCAGGCGCTCGTGCCGCGCTACCTCGAATTCTCCATGGACAACCTCACCAAGGACCAGTCGAAGCTCCGCGCCCAGATGGAGAAGACCTTCGGGCCATCGGCCTTTCACGCGATGGAGGATCAGGTTCGGGCCAACATGGCCTTCTTCACGGAAGCCATGCGGATGTGGACGCCGTTCTCGCCGCCCGGTTCGGCGCTGGCCGCAGGACCGGCTCCGTCGGGGAAGGACAGCGCTCCGGCATCGAGCGAGCTCGACGAGCTCAAGCGCGAGATGAGGGAGATGAAGGAGAAGCTGGACGGCCTCGCCGGCCGGAAGGCCTCAGGCGACGAGTGAGGCCGGCGGTCCCTCGCCCGCGGGCTCCTCGGCGATGAGAACGGGGCGGCCGCAATGGTCGCCCTGGAGATAGTCGGCGCCCCATTCGGCGAGGAGCAGCGCGGATTCCTCGTCCTCGACCCATTCGCCGACCGTCGAGAGCCCGAGATGACGGGCGAGGTCGATCAGGGTGCGGACGAAATAGCGGTCGTCTCCCGATCGCGCCAGGTTCTGCACGAAGGCGCCGTCGATCTTGACCATGTCGACCGGGAAGTCGCGCATGTGCCGAAACGAGGTGTGGCCGGCCCCGAAATCGTCGATCGCGATCGAGACGCCGAGCGACTTCATCGCCTCGAGGTTGCGCCGGGTCGTGGCAGGGTCGCGGATCGCCGCGGTCTCCGTCAACTCGACGATCAGCCGGGACGCGATGCCGGAGCGGGATCCGAGATGGCCCGCCAGGATCGGCAGCCAGTCCGGCCGCTCCATCGTCGTCGGCGAAACGTTGAGGGCGACCCGGGCATCCGGATTCGACGCAAGATGGTCCGCGACGAGTTCCAGCATCCGGGCATCCGCCAGATGGACGAGCCCCGCCCGTTCCAGAGCCGGAACGATGTCGCCGGCCGGCCGAATTCGCCCGTCTTCGCCCTGGATCCGCAGGAGAGCTTCGAAGAAGGCGACCCGCCGGGTGTCGGCCTCGACCACCGGCTGACAGGCGAGAGCGATCCGGCGGGTGTTCAGCGTTTCGATGCCGGTGAGGAGCGGCTCGGACCGTCCCGACCGGGACGCAATCCTGAACAGGCGCGGATCGTACATCAGGAACGTCGTGCCGACGCGCCGCTTCGCGAGGGCCAGGCTCGTTTCCGCTCGCCTGAGAAGGGTGCCGGCCTCGGCCGCATGGTCCGGCGCGGTTGCCGCCCCGATCACGAGCCGGATCGGTGCCACGCCCCGCGCGGTCGCGACCGGTTCGCCGGCGACCAGCCGGCACAGGCGCTCGGCCGCGATCTCCGCCTCGGTCTGCCCGCAGCCCCGGAGCGTCAGCGCGAAGCGATTGCCCGAATAACGCACGAAGCGGTCGCGGCCCCGCATCGTCGCGCACATCCGGGCGAGAACCGTCCCGATCGCCCGGTCGGCCGCCTCGAAGCCGAGTTGATCGTTGAGCTCGGACAGGTTGCCGACCGAGATGGCGAACATGGTGAGCGCGCGCTTCGCCGACAGGGCGTCCGCGATATCGGCTTCGCTTTGCCCCAGGAAGGCGGTCCGGACCTGTCCCGTCGGCTGCGTCTCGGGCTGGGCGCGCCGGAGCCGCATCAATCCATGCGCGGTCGCCGGCTTTCCGTCGGCATCGGCGAACCAGCGGCCCGTATCGTCGACGGTCACGTTCCGGTCCGGGCCGAACCTCACCTCGTAGAGAGAGGCATAGGGGACGCCGCTTCCCTCGTCGGGCAGACGGGCGTCCGCGATGACCTCGGCCGGTGTCGCGCCGTCGGTCGGTTCGATGGCGGTCGCGAAATCCTGCCCGGTCGACCAGAGCGAACCCTCTGGCAGACCGAAGACCTCGGCCGCATTCGCGCCCCAGATGATCCGGTCCGAGACGAGATCCCAATCGTAGACGACGACGCCGATCGAGGTGAGTATCCGGCGCGGATCGCGGGGCGCGGTGGAAGAGGCGGGCAGCGATGCCTGCTCAGCGGATCCGGGCGTCACCATCCGTCAACCTTCCCGCCAGTCACCGATCCCGGAAGGCGGAACGGGCATTCACGCGGCACGTTCGTGACATGCCGGTGTCCCGAGATGATGCAGCCCGGCCCGTAAAGAGGCCGTAAATCACGGCAGGACGATTGCGTGAGGCGGGACACATCAGGGAGGCGTCCCACATGAACGAGACGATGTCAGACGGAGCGGGCGACCCCAAAGCCGTTCGGGCCGAATGCCGGGCCCTCGTCGTCCATTCCCAGGCCGCAGCCGGGCATGGGGGTGGACGGCCGCTCGCCGGCTTCATCGCCCAGCTGATCGCGTGCCACCGCCGGCTTCCCGCTTTCCGCAAGGTTGGCCGGGCCACGCCCGCAGTGTTGAGGGACATCTACATTCTTCGCCGCGCGCCGGCCGCGAGCCGTCTCGACCTCGAAGTCTGAAGGCCGATCGTCCAAGGCCTTGAAGGGTCCGGGCGCCTCGGGCGCTCGGACTGGGCTCAAGCGTCGGACTTCACCGTCAGGACCTGACGGCCCCGATACATCCCGGTCTTGAGGTCGACATGGTGCGGCCGGCGCAGCTCGCCGGAATCCTTGTCTTCCACATAGGTCGGCGCCTTGAGGGCATCCGCCGAGCGGCGGAATCCGCGCTTCATCGGCGAGGTCTTGCGTTTCGGAACGGCCAATTCAATCTCCTGAGACCCGACCGGGTCATGCCGGCCCGAGCCGTCAAGGGCTCCCGGGCGCAGGCTCGCATGCGAAGCGGAGCTTATACAGAGACCCGCGCAGGCTGACTAGAGCCTCTCGCGAGCGATGGCGACAGGTGGCGTCCGCCGGCCTCGACGCCGTCACTGGCAGATCCGGTAGCGATCGCTCGATCCGTGCAGCTCGACATCGAGGTGGAGATGGTCCGCGTGGAACCCGTCGGAACCGGGCCCGAGGACGGTGGTGAACCAGCCGCAGGCCGAGATCCGCACCGCCTGCAGGGTGGCGGACGGTTCGGGGGTCTGATCCGGCGCGACCCCGGCCCGGGCCATGGTCGAGACGGCGATCGTCGGGCCGCCAGCGAAGTCGAAGCCGGCGAGGTCGATCGCGCGCCCTCGCGCATGCGCGCTGAGCTGCGCCCCGGCCTGGCGGTTGCGTCCGCGGCATTCGAAACCGGGGCCGGTCCGGATCGCGGCGAGGGTCGAGCCCGTCCTGACCTCGAGCAGCGGACCGGCCACGCGCCCGATCCAGCCGGCGAGCGGCTCGGCCAGCGCGCAGGAGATCAGCGGCCCGTCCGGGAGCTTGATGCGGCGATCCTGGCCGCCCGTCGCGACGGCGAGGAGACGGAGCGGCTCCTGGATCACGCAGCCGGCGAGCGGCGGGGTCGCCGGCGAGGCAGGCTCGACAAGGTGACCGGCCTTTCGCAGCCGGGCCAGGCAGCCGGCCGGCGCGGGCGAAACCGCTGCGGGGGCCGGGCCGGGCGTTGCCGTCGGTGCCGGGCTGGGCGCCGCAGCGGGTGCCAAGCTCGGTGGTTCGGGAGGCGAGGGCGGCTGGGCCGGAGCGGGCGGCCCGAGTTCGGCCGGGCGGGACGGCGGCAGCGGGGCGGCCAGGCCGGCGCCGGTGAGCGCCAGGAACGCGAGCGCGGCGAAACCCGCCCGCGCGCTCACCCGAGCGACGAGGCCACGTCGCGCGCGATGCGGCGCGCCTCGTCCTCCCTCGGGGCGACCACCACGACGACCGTGGCCTTCCCGTCGCGCCGGGCGGCGAGCGCGACGCCATAGGCGTCACGTGACCCGTCGGTCCTCGACAGACGAAGGATGAAGCCGCCGAAGGCGCCGATCCGGATCGGCTCCGATGTCGCCGTCGATGGCGTCCGGGCAGGACCAGTGCGGCCGGAACGAAGGCGTCTGCGCTCGCCGAGGGTGGCGACCAGCCGAGCCGGGTTCGCGGCGTCAGCCAGCAGGAGATCGCCGCTGGGGCCGCCCGCTCGAAACACCCCGACGGCTGCCTCGGGTCCGCAGCCTGGCGGCGAGCAGACGGCGAGAGCCACGGCCTCTGACTCGGCCTCGCTCATCAGGATCCCGACCGGGAGCGGCTGCCAGGCCCGGTCGGCGGCGAGTCCCGGCACGGTCGGGGGAAAGGCGACCTCCCGCAGGGACACGAGATCGAGGCAGCCGGTGAGCGCCCCGAGCGCGATCCCCGCGACGAGAGGCAAAGCCGGACGAAGCCGGCCCCGCCTCGTCGGGGGAGCCTCCGCCACGGCGACGGACCGCGCCGTCCTACTGGACGAGGCGCGGGCCGCCGGACTGGATCTTCTCGTTCTCGCCCAGGATGCCGAGACGGCGCGCCACCTCGGAATAGGCCTCGATCAGGCCACCCAGGTCGCGGCGGAAACGGTCCTTATCGAGCTTGTCCTGGCTCTTGATGTCCCAGAGCCGGCACGAATCGGGCGAGATCTCGTCGGCCACGACGATCCGCATCATGTCGCCTTCCCAGAGGCGGCCGGTCTCCATCTTGAAGTCGACGAGGCGGATGCCGACCCCGAGGAAGAGGCCGGACAGGAAGTCGTTCACCCGGATCGCGAGCGCCATGATGTCGTCGATCTCCTGGGGCGTCGCCCAGCCGAAGGCGGTGACATGCTCCTCGGAGACCATCGGGTCGTTCAGGGCGTCGTTCTTGTAGTAGAACTCGATGATCGATCGGGGGAGCTGGGTCCCCTCCTCGAGCCCGAGCCGGGTCGAGAGCGAGCCCGCGGCGACGTTGCGGACCACGACCTCGAGCGGGATGATCTCGACCTCGCGAATCAGCTGCTCGCGCATGTTCAGCCGGCGGATGAAATGGGTCGGCACCCCGATGTCGTTCAGGTGCTGGAAGATATATTCCGAGATGCGGTTGTTGAGGACGCCCTTGCCGTCGATGACCTCGTGCTTCTTCGCATTGAAGGCGGTCGCGTCGTCTTTGAAATGCTGGATGAGGGTACCGGGCTCCGGTCCCTCGTAGAGGACCTTCGCCTTGCCCTCGTAGATGCGACGGCGGCGATTCATGGGCGTGTACCGTGGTTTGAGGAAAT
>NZ_CAXTAZ010000072.1:0-17976 GCF_964242715.1 uncultured Enterovirga sp. | reverse complement strand
GCCTTCACGAGGACCGGATAGCCGATCTCGGCCGCGACGCGCTTGGCCTCGCCGTCATCGGTGATGCCGCCATCCGAGCCCGGCACGCAGGGGATGCCGAGCCGACGCGCGGTGCGCTTCGCCTCGATCTTGTCGCCCATGATCCGGATATGCTCCGGCCGCGGCCCGACAAAGGCGATGTTGTGATGGCCGAGCACTTCGGCGAAACGGGCATTCTCCGACAGGAAGCCGTAGCCCGGATGGACGGCATCCGCGCCGGTGATCTCGCAGGCCGCAATCAAGGCCGGGATGTTGAGGTAGCTCTCGCGGGCGGGCGGTGGCCCGATGCAGACGCTCTCGTCGGCGAGGCGGACATGCATCGCGTCGGAATCGGCGGTGGAATGCACCGCGACGGTCGCGATGCCGAGCTCCTTGCAGGCTCGGAGCACGCGGAGGGCGATCTCGCCCCGGTTGGCGATCAGGATCTTGTCGAACACGGGATGAGCGCTTCGCTCAGCTGATCAGGACGAGAGGTTCGCCGAATTCGACCGGCTGGCCGTCCTCAACATAGACTGCCCGGACGGTACCGGCGCGCGGCGCCACGATGTCGTTGAAGGTCTTCATGGCCTCGATCAGGAGGAGCTTGTCGCCGGCCCGGACCTCGGAGCCGACCTCGACGAAGGTCTTCGCGCCCGGCGCCGGCCGCCGGAAGGCCGTGCCGACCATGGGAGAGGTGAGCGCATCGGGATGTTTGGCCGTGGGCTCGTCCGGCGCGGCGCTCGGGCGGGCGACGACGACGGGAGCCGGTGAGAGAACGGTCGCGGATGCGACCGGGGCTGCCTGGAGGTGGCGGGCGACCCGGATGCGGAGGTCGCCCTTTTCGACCTCGATCTCGGTCAGGTCCGTGTCGGTCAGGAGGGCCGCAAGCTGGCGCACGAGGTCGGGATCGAAGGGATGGGCCGGGGCCGGCCCGGATTCGGCCGGAGCCGAGGGGGCGTTTTCGTCCGAAAGGACCATCTCGGGAGCAGTCACGATGTGCGGTGCCGTCACTTGCGGGCCAGGGCGATCGCCTGGGCCAGGGCTTCGGCGCCGACGGCTCCCGAGATCACCTCCGTGCCGACCACGAAGGCCGGCGTGCCGGTCAGCGCGAGCTTCTCGCCGAGGTCGGAATTCTCCGCGATCGCGGCCTTCACGGCATCGCCGCCGATGTCGCGTTGCAGGCGCGCCATGTCGAGGCCCATCTCCTTGGCGAGGGACGTCGCGCGCTCGGCCCCGATCCGGCCCCGGCTCTCGAGCAGGCGAGAATGATATTCGAACAGCTTGTCGCCCGACATCTGCTGCTTGGCGGCGAGCGCCACGCGAGAAGCCTCGACCGAATCCGGCCCGAGCACGGGCAGGTCACGCATCACGACCTTCAGCTTAGGATCCGCCTTGATCAGGGCCCGCACGTCGGCGAGCGCGCGTTTGCAATAGCCACAATTGTAATCGAAGAACTCCACCAGCGTGACGTCGCCGGCCGGGTTGCCGAAGACGCTGCCATGCGGCGAGTTGAACAGCGCCTGGCCGGCCTGGGCGAGCATCGCCTGCTGAGCGGTTCTTTGGCTCTCCTGCTGGCGCTTCTCGAGTTCGCTGATCGCTTCCTGCAGAACCTCGGGATTCTTCACGAGATACTGCTTGATGATCTGCTCGATCTCGGTGCGCTGGGCCGGGTTGAACGTCGCCTGGGCCGCAGCCGGGCCGGCGAGAGACGCGCCTCCGAGGAGAATAGCGGCCAGGAGCATCGGACCCGTGGGCAGACGAAGCATGTCGGAGCTTTCGCAGGTTTCGTAACCAGCGTGAGCTGTTACGCCGGTTCGTCACCGGGCGAGGTAAAGGCGAGCCGGAGCGAGGTCAACGACCCGCGACCGACGGAGCGGTATCGGGCAAGGGCGCGGCGAAAGGAAGGCGAAGCGTCACCTTCGTGCGAACCGGGCGCCTGGCCGGTGCTTGAGAGACGGGGCCGGGCCGGATAGCGAAGCCGGCTCGACGCGAGCGAGCCAGATCAGGACAACCATGACCCTCTCGGACAGAGCCGCCGCAGCCCCGGCGGTCGCCCGGCGGCTTCTTCGGGTCGAGCCGTTCCTGGCCATGGACGTGCTGGCGGCGGCCGCCGCCAAGGAGCGGGCCGGCGGCGACGTGATCCACATGGAGGTCGGGCAGCCCTCGGCGCCGGCACCGAAGGCGGTCCGGATGGCCGCCCAGGCCGCGCTCGAGACCGGCCGCATCGGGTATACCGAGGCGCTCGGGATCGCGCCCCTGCGGGAGCGGATCGCGCGACACTATCTCGACGCCTACGGAATCCGGATCGCGGCCGAACGCGTGGTCGTCACGACCGGGTCCTCGGCCGGCTTCGTCCTGGCGTTCCTGGCGCTCTTCGATCCAGGGAGCCGGGTCGCGATCTCGGCTCCGGGCTATCCGGCCTATCGCAACATCCTCTCCGCGCTCGACCTCGAGCCGGTCGGCATTCCGCTCCGGGCGGCCGACGGCTGGCGGCTGACGGCAGCATCCATCGAGGCCGCGCAGGGCGAGGCAGCTCTGTCAGGCATCCTCGCCATGAGCCCGGCCAACCCGTCCGGCACGATGATCGGCAGCGCGGGCCTCGCCGAGATCGCGGCCACCTGCCGCCGGCACGGGCTCTGGTTCGTGTCGGACGAGATCTATCATGGCTTGACCTATGGCGAGCCGGCCGAGACCGCTCTCGCGCATGACGACGACGCGGTCGTCATCAACTCCTTCTCGAAATACTATTGCATGACCGGGTGGCGGATCGGTTGGATGGTGGTGCCGGAGAGGCTGCTCCGTCCCCTCGAACGGCTCGCGCAAAATCTCTACATCTCGCCCCCGTCCCTGTCGCAGGTGGCCGCGCTCGCGGCCTTCGACGCCACGGAGGAACTCGAGGCCGTGAAGGCGGAATACGGCCGGGCCCGATCGCTGCTGCTCGACGAGATGCCCGGCCTCGGCCTGCGGGACATCCACCCGGCCGACGGCGCCTTCTATCTCTACGCCGACGTCGCCCGGTTCACGAACGATTCCATCGGCTTCTGCCGCCGCATGCTGGACGAGGCCGGGGTGGCGGCGACGCCCGGGATCGATTTCGACCCGGTGGACGGCGCCCACCACGTCCGCTTCTCCTTTGCGGGCGGGGAAGCCGTGTGCCGCGAGGCAGTGCGCCGGCTGAAGGGGTGGCTGCGCTAGGCCGAGCCCCGCTGCGGACGGACCCGCCTATTCGACGTCTTCGATCCCGTCCGGCGCGCCGTAGACCCGGGCCGCAAGCGCGGCTTCCATGAAGGGGTCGAGTTCGCCGTCGAGCACGTCATGGGGGCTGGTCGAGGTCGTGCCGGTCCGCAGGTCCTTCACCAGCTGATAGGGCTGGAGCACGTAGGAGCGAATCTGGTGGCCCCAGCCGATGTCGGTCTTGGCAGCTTGGTCGGCGCTGGCCTTCTCCTCGCGACGCTTCAGCTCCGCCTCGTACATCCGGGCCCGGAGCATGTTCCAGGCCGTCGCCCGATTCTTGTGCTGTGACCGTTCCTGCTGGCAGGCGACCACGATCCCGGTCGGGACATGGGTGATGCGCACTGCCGAGTCGGTCGTGTTCACGTGCTGGCCGCCTGCGCCGGAGGATCGATAGGTGTCGATCCGGCAGTCGGATTCCTTGATGTCGATGACGATGCGGTCGTCGATCACCGGATAGACCGCGACGGAGGCGAAGCTCGTGTGGCGGCGCGCATTCGAATCGAAGGGCGAGATGCGGACCAGCCGATGCACGCCCGCTTCGGTCTTGGCCCAGCCATAAGCATTGTGGCCCTTCATCATGAAGGTCGCGCCCTTGATGCCGGCTTCTTCGCCGTCCTGCTGCTCGATGAGCTCGACCTTGAAGCCGCGGCGCTCGCCCCAGCGGGCATACATGCGGGCGAGCATCTGCGCCCAGTCCTGGCTCTCGGTTCCGCCGGCCCCGGAATGAACCTCGAGGAAGGTGTCGTTCGAATCGGCCTCGCCCGCCAAGAGCGTCTCGATCTGCCGCCGCGCCGTCTCGGCCTGCGCCCGGCGGATCGCCTCCTCGCCCTCGGTGATGCTCGCCGGATCGCCCTCGGCCTCGCCGAGTTCGATCAACGTCACGCCGTCCTCGATCTCGCTCTCGATCTTGCGGATGGCCGCGACCTGCTCGTCGAGGCTGTTGCGTTCCCGCATAACCTTCTGGGCCGCCTCCGGGTCGTTCCAGAGGTCCGGATCTTCGGAGCGGGCAGTCAGCTCGCCGAAGCGTCGTTCGACGGTATCCCAGTCAAAGATGCCTCCTCAGCAATCCCACGGATTGCTTGGCGGATTCGAGGAGCGACGTGATTTCGGCGCGCATGGTCTCGCGGTCTGACCGTATGGGGGAGGGGTGAAATAGGGAGAGAGACGAGCGCTGTAAACACACGTCCCGCTCCGGAGGAACATCGGGCGCGATGTGACGAGTCGGGCGCCTCGCAGCAGCGGGGCGCTGCCCCCGCCTTAGTAGAGGCCGCCCGTTCCGACGCCGACGGACCGCTCGGCTTCCGGCGAGGCGCTACCGCCGCCGCCGCTGCTCACGACCGAGTAGCTGTCCGGGGGCGCGGTGCCTGGCTTGAAGGCTTCCAAAATCGTCCCTCCGCCTTCGCCGCCCGCGCGTGCGCCGGAGCCGGCCGACACCCGGATCAGCTTGATCCCGGGCGGGACGCGGAACGGGGTGGCCGGCTTGTCGGCCAGAGCCGCCTTCATGAACTCGCCGAAGATCGGAGCGGCGTAGGTGCCTGCCTGGGCGTTGGCACCCATGGAGCGCGGCTTGTCGTAGCCGAGATAGACGCCCACCGCGAGATCGGGCGAAAAGCCCACGAACCAGAGGTCCTTGGCATCGTTGGTGGTCCCGGTCTTCCCGGCGACCGGCTTGCCGCCGACCATGCCGCTCACCCGGGCGGCCGTGCCGCGCGTGACGACGCCCTCGAGGATCGAGACCATCTGATAGGCGGTCAGCGGATCGAGGACCTGCTCGCGCTTGTCGACGAGTTTCGGCTCGTCCTGGCCGGTCCACGATTCGGCCGCGCAACCGATGCATTCGCGATCGTCGTGGCGATAGACCGTGCCGCCATTCCTGTCCTGGATGCGATCGATCAGCGTGGGCCGGATGCGACGGCCGCCATTCGCCAGCATCGAATAGGCTGTGACCATCCGCATAACGGTGGTCTCGCCGGCCCCGAGCGACATCGGCAGGAGCGGCGCCAGCTCGTCATAGACGCCGAAGCGGCGGGAATATTCGGCGACGAGCGGCATGCCGAGTTCGCGCGCGAGCCGGACCGTCATCAGGTTCTTCGACCATTGGATGCCGTAGCGCAGCGTATGCGGCCCCGACGCCTTGCCGTCGAAATTCTGGGGCGACCAGGCCTCCTGACCGCCGCCCGGGTCGATCGTGATCGGCGAATCGTCGATGATCGAGGACGGCGTGTAGCCGTTGTCGAGGGCGGTCGAGTAGACGATCGGCTTGAACGACGAGCCCGGCTGCCGTAGCGCCTGGGTGGCGCGGTTGAACTCGCTCTGGTCATAGGAGAACCCGCCGACCATCGCGTGGACTCGGCCGGTGAACGGGTCCATCGCGACGAGCCCGCCCGATATCTCGGGCAGCTGACGCAACCGGAACTGGCCCAGCTTTCCGGCCAGGGCCTCGACATAAATCACGTCGCCGGGCTGCAGGGTGCCCGCGCTGCGGCCGAGGCCCTCCGGCGCGATCTGGCCGAGTTCCCGCTCTCGGGCGACCGCGCCGCCGGCTTCCTTCTTCGGCTGCAGGCCGATCCGGGTCACGCCGGCAGTCCTGTCCAGGGCCACCGCGAGACGCCAGGGCTGGATGTCGGCGAGCGACGGGACTTCGGCCACAGCCAGACCCCATTCCCGACCGGCCAGATTGATGTTGCCCTGCGGGCCGCGCCAGCCGCTCGCCTCGTCGAAGCGGATCAGGCCGTCGACGAGCGCCTTGCGGGCGATGGCCTGCATCTTCGGATCGAGGGTCGCCCGGACCGAAAGCCCGCCCTCGTAGAGGGCCTTCTCGCCGTAGCGGTCGCCGAGTTCGCGCCGGACCTCCTCGGCGAAGAAGCCGGACGCGATCATGTTTGGCGAATGCATCCGCGAGTTGATGCCGAGCGGCTGGCTTCTGCCCTTGTCGCCGTCCTCTTTCGAGATGTAGCCGTTCGCGACCATCAGGCCGAGGATCTCGTTCCGGCGGCTGAGAGCCTCCTGCGTCTTGCGGAAGGGATGGTAGTTGTTCGGACCCTTCGGAAGGGCGGCCAGATAGGCGGCCTCGGCCGGCGTCAGCTCGTGGACGGACTTGTTGAAATATTCGAGCGCCGCGGCCGCGACCCCGTGCACGTTCCGGCCCGGCACGAGCGTCCCTAGGAAGATTTCGTTGAGGTAGAGTTCGAGGATGCGCTCCTTCGAAAAGGCCGATTCGATGCGGAGCGCGAGCAGGGCCTCCTTGGCCTTGCGCTCCATCGTCTGCTCGTTCGACAGCAGGAAGTTCTTGGCGACCTGCTGCGTGATGGTCGAGGCGCCCTGGCGGCGGCCGCTGCGGAAATTGTTCAGCGCGGCCCGCACGATGCCTTCGGGATCGATGCCGCTATGCTTGTAGAAATTCTTGTCCTCGGCGGAGAGGAAGGCCCCGATGACGAGCTTCGGCACGGCCTGGATCGGCAGGTAGAGACGGCGCTCGCGGGCGTATTCTGCCAGCAGGCTTCCGTCCGCGGCATGGACGCGGGTCGTGACCGGTGGCTCGTAATTGGCGAGCGCTGCGTGGTTCGGAAGGTCCTGGCTAAACTTCCACAGAAAGTACCCGGCCCCAAGCCCGGCAAGCAGAAACGCGATCGCGCCGACCGAAAACAGAAACCCGAAGAACCGTAGGACGAACCGCATCCGCTCACTTCCACCCTGAACGAACGACCTGCCTGGCCGATCCCGCCTCAAGCCCGCGGATCACCGGCCTCGGGCGTGGCCGCGCCGCCGACCTCTCCGGCCGCGCGCCGCCAGGACCCACCCACACGGTTTCTATGGTGAAACTGCGGCGGCCCGGCTCGGGGAACGCCCGCCGAAGAACCGTTCCACCGCGCCTGCCATAGCGGCGGCTGCCTTTCGGCGCCAGTCTTCCGAGAGCAACAGGTTGGCGTCTTTGTTGTTCGAGAGGTAGCCGAGTTCCACCAGAACCGAGGTCATGTCGGGCGCGCGCAGCACCCGGAACCCGGCTTCGCGATGCGGCTGGGCGCTGAACCCCATCACGGGGCTGAGGTCGCCCTGGAGCATCCCGGCGAAGCGATGGCTGAGGCCGCGCGTCTCGCGCAGCGTCAGCTCCTGAAGAATGTCCGAGATCCCGGCGAGAGCTCCCGGCGGCGCGATCCCGCCCGCGTAGTCGGCCGCGTTCTCGCGCTCGGCGAGCTTGGCCGATTCGACGTCGGTCGCTCGTTCGGCCCCGGTATAGATGGTGGCGCCGCGGACCGCCTGGCTGCCGATATAGTCGCCATGAATCGAGACGAAGAGGTCCGCCGAGGCCTGGCGGGCGAGGCGGACGCGTTCATCGAGCGGCACGAAGACGTCCGCGTCCCGAATCATCAGAACCCGGACTCGGCCCCATGCGATGAGCCGGTCGCGCAACGCCTGAGCGAAGATCAGCACGATGTCTTTCTCGCGATGTCCGGTCGCCGCGGTGGCTCCGGGATCGCTGCCGCCATGTCCCGCATCGATCGCGACCAGGGGGCGCCCGTCGAGAATCGGCGCAACGGACAGCGACCCCGTCGTCTCGGGCTCCGACTCGCGAAGGCCGGCCTTGCGCCGGAAGGTGTCCCGGTCGGTCGGGGCGAGTTCCAGGACGAGGTTCTTCGACCCTTCCGTCGGGCCGTCCTCGAGCGCGAGCCGCGTGACCAGCGCCGGTTGGGCGAGCTCGACGACGAGGCGCGAGCGGCCCACGGCGAAGAGTCCGCAGCGGAACGAGGCGACGAGGGCCGAACGGCGCCGGTTGGTCTCCGCCGGTATCTGGCAATTCACCTCCGGCAGGTCGACGACGACCCGGTCCGGCCGCTCGAGATGAAAGCTCGACGCCTCGACGGCCCGGGACAGGGAGATGGTGAGACGGGTCGAGGCCTGGTCGGCCACGAACTGGGCCCCGACCGCGACGGCGCGGCTGCCCGCAGGCTCGATGCCGGCAGCGCGCGGATCGGCATGTCCGGCGGCCAAGCCCAGGATGAACGCCACGAACGGGGCTGCCCGCCGAGCAAAGGAGAAAGGCATGAAGGCGCGGTCCGGGGGTCGCCAGCCGAAACCATGCCGCGGTCGTGGTTAACGGAGACTTGCCGGCCCGGCGGGCCAAGTCCCCGGAACGGCCGCCTTCACGCGGCATCTTGTCAAACGGTGTTGCGCATCTGTAATGAACAGGACTTCGTCCGGCACCGTGCCGAGATCCCGTACGGGCAACTGCCCCACCGGATGCGAGCCGGTCCCACCCTTTTCCTCCCCCGACCGAGGCGAAGTCGTTTTCGTGGCGGTCCACCGCTGCTCAGCCGGCACAGGCCTCGGGCCGAATGCCACGCGAAGGATGTTGCCGATGGGCGCGAGAACGGGACCAGCCTTGCTGCTGCCCGTCGGCGCGTCCGCCTGCCGTCCGGACACAGATGCCCTTCGCCTCGTCCAGAATCGGTCGCGCCTCGCGCCGGTCCGGATCGCGGCGGTCGACATGCTTCTCCCCCGTGCCCGTTCCGGGCGCCCCCTCACGTTTCGTGTCCCCCGACCCTCGCGGCCCCACGCCGCCCTCCCGGCTCGTCCGGGATGCGGCGCCTGCCGACCCGGTGCTCGGGCGCGTCACGAACTCAGATCGAGAGTTCACGATGCCCAACAAGATGCTCATCGACGCCTCCCATCCGGAGGAGACCCGCATTGTCGTAACGCGCGGCAATAAGGTCGAGGAATTCGATTTCGAATCCGCCAGCCGCCGGCAGCTTCGCGGCAATATCTACCTGGCCAAGGTCACGCGGGTCGAACCGTCCCTGCAGGCCGCCTTCATCGAATATGGCGGCAACCGCCACGGCTTCCTCGCCTTCAGCGAGATCCACCCGGACTATTACCAGATCCCCGTCGCCGACCGTCAGGCGCTGCTCGAGGATGACGAGCGGGCCGAGCGCGAGGCCGAGGAGGGCGAGGAACGCCGCAGCAGCCGCAGCAGCGGCGGTGAGGGTGACAAGGGCAGGAATGGCGGCGGGCGTCGTCGGCGCGGCTCGCAGCGCCGCAATCGTCGCGACGGCGAGACCGTCTCGGCCCCGGTCGAAGGCCGCGAGCCCGACGAGGACGAAGCCCCGCGCACGGACACGTCGTTCTCGGGCGAGGATGCGGCTCGGCAGGATCTCGACGCCGCGGTCGATGACGAGCACGGCTACGAGGGCTTCTCCGCCTCGGAGGAGCCGGAGACGTCGCGGGAGCCCGTTTCTGCCCAGGAGCCCGAGCTTCCTCTCGAAGGCGAGGCCGGTGACGCCGCCCAACCGGCCGAACTGACCTCCTCGCCCGAAGCACCGCTCGCTCCCGAAGATGCCGAGCCGGACCGGCAGGAGGAGTTCGAGGCCGTTGCGGCCGAGAGCGGCTCAGAGACTCGCGATGGGGCGCGGGACGAGGATCACGTCTCCGAAGGGCCCGACGAGGTCGAAGCGCGCGCCGACCGTTCCGGGGACGAGGAGCGTCACGAGGACGAGGACGGCACCGAGGAGGACGACGAGGACGAGGACGACGAACTCGAAGAGCACGAGATCGTCGAGGCGGTCGGCGGGGCCGATGCACTCGAAGAGGTGCCGGAGCGTCGCCGCACGCCGCGCCGCCACTACAAGATCCAGGAGGTCATCAAGCGGCGGCAGATTCTCCTCGTCCAGGTCGTCAAGGAAGAGCGCGGCAACAAGGGCGCCGCGCTGACCACCTACCTGTCGCTTGCGGGCCGCTATGCTGTCCTGATGCCGAATACCGGCAAGGGCGGCGGCATCTCCCGCAAGATCACCTCGGCCGACGATCGCAAGCGCCTGAAGGAGATCGTGCAGGAACTCGAGGTTCCGGACGGGATGGGGATCATCCTGCGCACGGCCGGTGCCGCCCGGACGAAGCCCGAGATCAAGCGCGATTTCGAGTATCTGATGCGACTCTGGGAGAGCGTGCGCGAGCTGACTCTCGAGAGTTCCGCCCCGGCCCTCGTCTACGAGGAGGGCTCGCTGATCAAACGCGCCATCCGCGACCTCTACAACAAGGATATCGACGACGTCATCGTCGCGGGCGACGAGGGCTACCGTGAGGCCCGGGACTTCATGGGCATGATCATGCCGTCCCAGACGAAGGCCGTGCGGCTCTACAGCGAGCCGCAGGCGCTCTTCGCGCAGCACGGCGTCGAGGCGCAGCTCGACGCGATGTTCTCGAACCACGTCACCCTGAAATCGGGCGGCTATCTCGTCATCAACCCGACCGAGGCGCTCGTCTCGATCGACGTGAACTCGGGTCGGGCGACGCGCGAGCACAATATCGAGGACACCGCGCTCAAGACGAATCTCGAGGCCTCGGAGGAGATCGCTCGCCAGCTCCGGCTGCGTGACCTCGCCGGGCTCATCGTCATCGACTTCATCGACATGGAGGAGAAGCGGAACGACCGCGCCGTCGAGAAGAAGCTGAAGGATTGCCTGAAGAACGACCGCGCCCGGATCCAGATCGGGCGGATCTCGCCCTTCGGCCTCCTCGAGATGTCGCGCCAGCGCATCCGGACGGGCGTGCTCGAATCCTCCTCGCTGCCCTGCCGCCATTGCGCCGGAACCGGCTTCGTCAGGGCCGTGCCGTCGGTCGCCCTGCAGGTGCTGCGCTCCGTCGAGGAGACGCTGCTGCGCTCGGCCTCCCACAACGTCACCGTCCGCACGCGGTCCGAGGTGGCGCTCTACATCCTGAACCAGAAGCGCGCTCACCTGACCGAGATCGAAACCCGCTTCGGCGTCGCGGTGACGATCGCGGTCGACGAGACGATCGCCGGCACCATCACCTTCGCGGTCGATCGCGGCACCCCGGCCGTGCCGAGCCTGCGGGCGCCGGCGACCGGCATTCGGGTCGATTCGATCACGCCCTCCGACGAGCCGATCGAAATCGAGCCCACGGCTGAATACGAGCGCGAGGAAGAGGATCGCGAGGATCGCGAAGGGACCGAGGAGGTTCTGGCCGAAGGCGCCGAGGGTGCCGACGATGGCGGCACTCGGCGCCGGCGCCGCCGCCGTCGGCGCGGCCGCGGCCCGGGTGGGCGCGAGGAGTTCGGCTCATCCGCCCGCGAGGGGTCGGAGGGGAGCGACGACGAGGAATCCGAAACCCGCGGCGCGAACGAGGTCGCACCGGAGCGGGAGCTGGTGGATTTCCAGGAGGAGAGCCGCGAGCCGATCCACGTGGAGCGGCAGATGAGCCGCGAGGACGAACGCGAGCCTGCACATCCCATTCGGGCCGCCGCGGCAGCCGAGCCGACCCGGCGCGTCGAGCAGGACGAGGCCGAGCGGCCGAGTGCGGCGGCAGCGGACAGTCACGCCGCCCCGAACGGCGCCGTGCCGGAGCCGGAATCTGTGCCGGCACCCGCGCCGGAGCCGGAACCCGAGCCGGTAGCGGTGGTGCTGACACCCCCGGATCCGAACCGCCCGAAGCGCGGCGGCTGGTGGTCGAAGGCGAAGTCCGCTCTCGGCGGGTAGCCGGGCGGACCGACTCGACGCCTCGGATCAGCTAGCGCTGTTCCGGGGTGGCGGAGGAGGCGAGAAGCCGGCCGGCCTCCAGGAACCGAGCCGGGTTGACGGGCTCTCCTTCGATCCTGACCTCGTAATGCAGGTGCGGGCCGGTGGAGCGGCCGGTCGAGCCGGCGCGGCCTACGAGCTGGCCGGCCTCGACGGTGGCTCCGGGCGTGACCAAGAAGCCGGACAGGTGGCCATAGCGGGTCGCGACCCCATTGCCGTGATCGACCTCGATCAGATTGCCGTAGCCCGCGACATAATCGGCGGTGACGACGCGTCCTGCGGCCGTGACCCGGACCGGGCTACCCGTCTCGGCCCGGAAGTCGAGCCCGGTATGGAGCGCCGGCGTCCGGGTGAAGGGATCGACCCGGTAGCCGAAACCGCTCGTCGGCTCGAGGGCGGCGACGGGACGGCCGAGCGGCAGGGTCCGGGCGGTCGCATGGAGGCGTTCGAACTCGCCGAGCCCCGCGTCCACCCCGCTCATGACGCTGCCGAAAATGGGTGAAACGAAGCCCGACGGGACAGGGACGAGCGGGCCACCGACCGCTGCCTCCCTCGGGCCGGACAGGCGGCGGAGGTCGAGCCCGGTGGCGTCCAGCGCCAGCCGGAGCCGAGAGGCCCGTTCCTCGGCCGCGCGGCGGAAGAGATCCGCCATCCGAACCGCCTGGGCCGAGGAGCGCTCCAGCGAGCGCTCGACCGCCGTGAGCCGGTCCGGCGGTCGGACCGCCCCCGTCTCGGGGCCGGGCGACGACGTCGGTCGGAGCCCGAAGGGTTCGGTGATGGGCGCCGGTTTGACCCCCGCCTCGACAGGCAAGGTGGGTCGCGGATCGCCTGCTGCCATCGGCCGGCCAGGAAGGTCGGGCAGCGCGGCCGTGGTCTCGCGGCCGAGCATCCGCTCGGCGAGGCCGGAGAGCCAGGACTGGCGGGACTCGATCTCGACCTGCCGCCGCGCCAGCGCCTCGGCCCTGGCCGCGAAGCCGTTCCGCTCGACGAGATTGTGGGTGATCTCCCGCTCGAGCCGGCCCTTCAGGTCGGAGATCCGATCCTCGTAGGTGTAGCGGAGCTCCGTCTCCGCTGCGAAAAAGCGGATGGCCAACTCGTCCCGCGACGCGATGTACCAGGTCGCGGCGCCCGCCCAGGCGAGCGTCAAGGCCGTGAGGGCGGTGGAGACGAGCAGCGTCTTGCGACGCAGCACGATCTGGCCGCTCGACGGGGGCGGGCGGACGGGCCGCTCGGAAGGCTGGTTGGGGGGCATGGGCAGTCCGGTTCGACCGCCTGATCACACCTCGTTAGCGTTAAAGATCCCCGAACGGCCCGCGATCAGAGCGTTTGGGCCGCGTCCAGCACCTCCTGGGCATGGCCAGGAACCTTAACCTTCGGCCAGATCCGAGCGATCTTGCCGTCCCGGTCGACCAGGAAGGTGCTGCGCTCGACGCCCATGTATGTGCGGCCATACATGCTCTTCTCCACCCATACGCCGTAGGCTTCGATGGCACTCCGCTGCTCGTCGGCCGCAAGAGCAAGGTCGAGGCCGTATTTGGCGCCGAACTTTGCCTTGCTCGCCGGAGAATCCGGCGAGATGCCGATCACATTCGTGTCGGCGGTCGCGAACTCGGTTTTGAGCGCGTTGAACTCTTGCGCTTCCTTGGTGCAGCCGCTCGTGTCGTCCTTAGGGTAGAAATAAACGACCACCTTGCGGCCTTTGAGCGCGCCGAGCGAGATATCTCGGCCGGCGGCCCCGGGCAGGGCGAATAGCGGAGCGGTCGCCCCAACCTCGAGTGGCATATCGCCTTCCTTTCGTCCGATTGAAAGAGTGTAGAATGGTAACGTCGGACGTGTGACGCTCGCGCGGACCCTTGTCGACGTCTATAGCCTAAAGCGGATCGGCTTTCCGCTACACACCTGCGCGAGCTGGATGGGATCTCTGGCGAAGCCCGATACATCGGAGGGACGGCGGACCACCCGGCGCGCGGGCCGCGTTGCCGGTGGAATGCTGTGTGCCGCGGGCGTCTTGGTGTCGCTCGCCGTGATCCTGGCCGGCGGCTTCTACCTGCGTCTCCTCGCCGGACCGATCGAGCTCCAGGATCATTCCGCCCGAGTGAGCGGCGCGCTGGCAAGCCGGATGGGCAGCGGTTGGGCCGTGACCCTCGGCGACACCGCACTCGAGATGCACGGCATCCGGCCGGCTGTCCGGATGACGGGGGTCGAGATCCGCAACCCGGACGGTCTTCCGGTGCTGCGTGCGCCCTACGGGATCGTCAGCCTCGACGTCTGGTCGCTCCTCACCGGCGCCGTCTCGGCGCGAGAGGTCGAGCTGCGCGACCTGCAGCTCCGGGCTTCCCTCGCGCCCGACGGCACGCTGACTTTCATGTCCGGGGAGGATGCGGGCCCGGCTCCGTCCCCGAGCCCGCCCGCGAGCAATCCGGACGGTGCCGGAACGCGTTCGCCGGTCGCCGCGGCCGTCGCCTCTCTTCTCGGTCCCGTGGTGGAAACGTCGGGCGTGATCGGCGGGCTCGACCGGGCCACGATCAAGTCCGCGCGACTGACCCTCGTCGGTTCGGACGGCCGGGAGCGAGCCGCGTTCCCGCGCGTCGATGCCGAGTTCGTCCGGCTGCCGAACGGCGATCGCCGGGTCGACGTCGATCTCACCGGATCGCACGGCTCCTGGGCCATCCGCGGGCGGGTCACCGAAGGTGAGGACCGCAAGGCGGATCTAGAGGCGCTCCGCGTGCCGGTAGCCGACATCCTCCTTCTGGCCGGGCTGCCGGAAGGTGCGGTCCGGTCCGACCTCCTCCTCAGCGGGCAGGTCTCGACGACGCTCAGGGGGCCGCACCTCCTGAGCCTCGACGCCCGGTTCGAAAGCTCCGCCGGAACGTTGCTGCGGAACAAGGGCACGCCGCTGCGGATCGACCGCCTCTCCGCCGCGGCCACCTGGGACGAGGCGCGCCGCGAGCTCGAGATCGCCTCGCTCGACGGTGCCGGCGAAGGCATGAGCATTCGACTGGCGGGCCGGCTCGGACCGGCGCCGGAGACCGGGTGGCGGCTCGCGCTCTCCGGTCGAAACGCCGAGGTCGCAGGCATCAAGCCGACGGACGCAACCTTCGCGATCGACGACCTTGCGGCGGATGTGCTGTTCCGCAATGGCAGCGTAAGCCTCGAGCGCTTCGCCCTGAAGGCGCCGCAGATCGACATCCAGGCCTCCGGCGCGCTGCAATCGGGCCCGGACGGGCACCGGATGCAGGGGGTCCTCGAGGCGAGCCAGACAGAGCTGCGACGCCTCGTCAGGCTATGGCCCGACAACCTCAACCCCGAGCTGCGGCGCTATCTGGCGCTCAGGGTCGTGGAAGGGTCGGTCGACCGGCTGCGGCTCCGCTCCAATCTCGATCCGCGCGACTTCAGCAACGTCTTCACCGATGTCCCGCTCACGGACGCGGCCCTCGACCTCGACTTCATGGCCGGCGGAATCGGTCTCGCGGTCGTAGACGGAATCCCGCCGCTCCGAGGGCTCTCAGTCGAGGGACGTGCCAGCGGCGCGCGGGTGTCCCTGAAGGCGTCAGCGGGCCGGATTGCGATGCCGGACGGCCGCAGCCTCGCCTTCTCGGACGGGACCTATCTCCACACCAACATGGACGTGCCGAACAGCGCCGCGCAGCTCGCCTTCGCGGTCGCGGGCAGTGCGGACGCGGTCGCCTCCCTCCTGGCGTCGCCCGCGATCCGGGACGCCGTCGGGCTCGATCTCGACCCGGCGACGGTCAAGGGGCGGGCCGACATCCGCGTCCGGCTGTCGCTCGTCCCGAAACGGATCCCGAACCTCTCGGAGATGCCGCTGAACATCCGGGCGACGTTGTCGGATATCTCCGTCGAGAAGCTGCTCGGGCGCGAGAAGCTCGAGGCGGGACAGTTCAACCTGGCCTACGAGGCCGGTGCTCTGACCGGACGGGGTGAGGCGAGGCTCGGCGGGGCGCCGACCACCTTCGAATTCTCGCAACCCCGGACGGGACCCGGCGAGGTCGCGATCGGGCTTATTCTGGACGAGGCCGCCCGCACCCGCCGTTCGCTGCCTGGCGCACCCCAGCTGACCGGTCCTGTTCCGGTCCGGATCACCGTGCCCCTCGCCGGCGGGATGCGGGGAGGAGCCCGGATCGAGGCGGATTTCGGCAAGGCGGCGATCGACGGGCTGATCCCGGGCTGGGTCAAGCCGGCGAACCGGCCGGGCCGCCTCGCCTTCACCTATGCGGAAGGCGAGGGCGGCGCCTCGGAGCTGCGCGACCTCTCCGTCGATGCGGGCAGCGTCCAGATCAAGGGCCAGCTCTCGCTCTCGCCCTCGGGCGGGGTCGAGAAGGCGGACCTGTCCACATTCAAGCTATCCCCCGGCGACGACATGAGGGCGCAGGTCGAGCATCTCGCGACCGGGCCCTACCGGGTCACCCTGAGGGGGAATGTCGCGGATACCCGCCCGGTCCTGAAATGGGCAGGATCCACCGCCGGCAAGGGACCCGCGAAGGAGAGCCATGAGGTCGAACTCGAACTCGGCCTGAATATCCTGACCGGACATAACGACGAGGCTATGACCGGGGTCTCCGGTAAGGCCTCGATCAAAGGCGGCGAGCTCCGGGCTCTGCAGTTCGGCGGGCGTTTTCGAACGGCCGCGGTCGAGGCGCAGCTCGCGAAGCGCGATGCCGGCGCACCGATCCTGGCGGTTCGGAGTGCGGATGCGGGCGCAACGCTCCGCTTCCTCGACATCTACCGCCGCATGATCGGCGGGAAGCTCGCCATCGACGGCCGCTCGGGTGACGGTATCCAGTCCGGCAATCTGGTCATCGACGACTTCGGCCTCCGCGACGAGCCGGCGCTCCGCAACATCGCCTCCCAGGCCGGCCAGCAATCCAGCGGCGGCAGCGAGGATCGGGGTTTTGCGCAGGCCGGCAAGGCGGATCTTGAGCAGGTACCCTTCACGAAGCTGAGTGCGGATTTCCGCCGCTCGGCGTCGCGGTTCGATTTCTCCGATGTCGTGATCTACGGCGTCCAGGTCGGGTTCAACGTCTCGGGCTTCGTCGATTACGCCCGCGACCGGCTCGACGTGACCGGCACCTTCGTGCCTGCCTACATGCTGAACAATGCCTTCAGCCAGCTGCCCCTGGTCGGGATCCTGCTCGGCGGCGGGATCAACGAGGGCCTGATCGCGGTCGAGTTCCGCGTCGCCGGCCCGATCAGCGGGCCGGTCCTGACCGTGAACCCGCTGACGGCGGTCGCTCCGGGCATTCTGCGGAAACTGTTCGGCTGGATGCTGCCCGAGGGCGCGGAGCCGACCACCGCCGCGCCGCGGGTCACCGGAACGGCCCCGCCGCGGCGGACCACCCGGTAGACCGGTATTCCATCGGGATCGGAGCGGCGTGTGCCCTTCGAGGCCCCGCTTCGCGGGGCACCTCACGATGAGGACCGGAGGGGAATCCACAATCCTCCTCAATGCTGAGGTGCGAGCCGGAGGGCGAGCCTCGAAGCACGCAGGATGAGGTCCTCACTGAAGCTCAGACTGCCCGCAGCAGGACGTGGCGCTTCTTGCCGAAGGAGAGCTTTGCCACCCCGTCCGCCGAGAGGTCGCCAGGCCCGACGACCCGCTTGTCGTCCGCCACCCGCTCGTCATTCACCGAGATCGCGCCGTTGGCGATCGCGCGCCGCACCTCTCCGTTCGAGGCGGCGAGCCCGGCCAGGATGATGGCCGGCCCGATCCCGAGGCCCGCCTCGATGTCGCTTCGCGGGCAGTCGACGGCGGGAAGGTTCGCGGCGACCACGCCCTGCTCGAAGGTCTTCGCCGCCGTCTCGGCCGCGAGCCCAGCCTCTTCGCGCCCATGCAGAAGGGCGGTCGCCTCCGTCGCCAGCACCTTCTTGGCCTCGTTCCGCTCCGCGCCGTCCAGCGCCTCGTAGCGGGCGATCTCAGCGAGGGGCAAGGTCGTGAACAGGCGCAGGAAGCGGCCGATATCGGCGTCGTCCGTATTCCGCCAGAACTGCCAGTACGCGTAAGGCGAGACCTGGTCGGCGTTGAGCCACAGCGCGCCGGCCGCCGTCTTCCCCATCTTCGCGCCGGACGCTGTCGTCATCAGCGGCGCGGTGAGTGCGTAGAGCTGCTCGGTCCCCATCCGGCGGCCGAGATCGATGCCGTTGACGATGTTGCCCCATTGGTCGGAGCCGCCCATCTGCA
>NZ_CAXTAZ010000071.1:0-18221 GCF_964242715.1 uncultured Enterovirga sp. | reverse complement strand
TTGCCGCACAGCGGAATCAGGACACGCTCGACGCAAAGTTCCAGAGTAAACGCTTTGTAATCTCTGCGCGTAGGCCGGAGAGTATCACGCTTGCCGGATGGTGAGGTTTGCGGTTGCGATGGCGCCGCGGAGCCAGGTTTCGAAGGCTCCAAGGTTCGAGCCCCTTCGGCTGCTCTTCGACCTGACGAGGTAATAGGACGTCGCCTCAACGTGAAAATGTCCTTCGCCGAACGGCGCCACGAGCCGCCCGTCGCGAAGCTCCTCCGCAGCGAGGATCTCGCTCTCCAGCACGATCCCTAGGCCGCTGACCGCAGCCTCGATCGCCATGGTGGACCGGTCCAGCCAGAGCTCGTGGCCGGGCGTCAGTCCCGGCTCGCCCATGCGCCGCAGATACTCCGCCCAGGTCAGGGCGTTGACGGAGTGGATCAGCGTAGCGCGCGCCAGGTCGTTCGGCACGCGCAGCCCGATCGCGGCCGCGAGTGCGGGACTGCAGAGTGGCCGCAGGCGTTCGACGAGAAGCGGCTCGACATGATGGTCGGTCTCGGGCGGCCGCCCATACACGACCGCGAGGTCGAACCGCTCGGTCTCGATGTCGCCGCGGCCGGAGAGAGTCGAGAGCCTGATCTTCACGTCCGGATGCAGGCCGACGAATTGCGCGAGCCGCGGCTGCAGCCATTTCGCCGCGAAGCTCGGGCCGGACGCAATGACCAGATGCCCGCGCTGCGATTGTGGCGCGACGAGCGTCGTCGCGCCCGAGATGATGCCGAAGGCCTGCGCGATCTCCCGGGCGTATGTCTGCCCCGCCTGGGTCAGGATCGCGCGTCCGGCATGCCGCTGGAAGAGCGGCACGCCGAGAAACTCCTCGAGCTGGTGGACATGGTGGCTGATCGCGGACGGCGTGACCCCGAGCTCCTCGGCCCCGAGGCGAAAATTGCCGTGCCGTGCGGCCACCTCGAAGGCGAGTAGGGCCTTGAGCGGCGGAAGCCCCGATCCCACGCGGCGCTCCGATGAGTCCCGTTGAGGAGGTGGTGAGTTTTTCGCGTTGGCGTTCATCCGCTCCCCTCCTTAGCGATCAGTGGCCGCCAGCGTGAGGCAAGTCGGACGCCACGCCAAGGAGCGCTCACCATGCAGGGATCGATCGGGATGCACCGCGTCGTCGCGGCTCTCGCCGCCTTCGGGCTGCTGGCGCTCGCGCCGCTCGCTCCCAGCTTCGCCCAGCCGGCCTCGTCCAGCGCCATGCTGGCCAACGTCAAGGCGAAGGGCTCCGTCCGTTGCGGCGTCAATCCGGGTCTCGCCGGCTTCTCCTTTCCGAACCGGGATGGCTCGTGGCAGGGCCTCGACGTCGATATCTGCCGCGCCGTCGCGGCCGCCGTTTTCGGCGATGCCCGCAAGGTCCAGTATGTGCCGCTGAGCGCGAAGGACCGGTTCACGGCCCTGCAGACCGGCGAGATCGACCTCCTGGCCCGCAACGCCACCTGGACGCTCGCTCGCAACGCCCAGCTCGGCATCACCTTCGTCGGAACCAATTTCTACGATGGCCAGGCCTTCATGGTGAAGGCGAACTCCGGCACAAAATCGGTGAACGACCTGAAGGGCGCATCGGTTTGCGTGATCCAGGGAACGTCGACCGAGAAGACGCTCGCGGATTATTTCAGCAGCCGCAAAATGGCTTATGAGCCGGTCTCCTTCGCGGATGCCGACGCTGTCGCCCAGGCCTATCTCGGCGGTCGCTGCGACGCGCTGACGAGCGATCAGTCGCAGCTGACGGCCGTCCGCTCGCTCACGCCCGACCCGAAGGCGCATGTGATCCTGCCCGAGATCATCACAAAGGAGCCGCTCTCTCCGGCCGTCCGGAACGGTGACGACGGCTGGGCCAACGTCGTGCGCTGGAGCTTTTACGCCATGGTGGAGGCTGAGGAGCTCGGGCTCAGCTCCAAGACCGTGGTCGGCATGGCCGGGACGAGCACGGACCCGGCGGTCCAGCGCTTCGTCGGCAAGATCGACAGCCTCGGCCCAATGCTCGGCCTCGACAAGGAGTGGGCTGTCCGGATCGTGGAGCAGGTCGGGAATTACGCCGAGAGCTACGACCGCAACATCGCGCCGATCGGCCTCGCGCGCGGGGTGAACCGCCTCTGGCGTGACGGCGGCTACCTCGTCACGCCGCCGGTGCGCTGAGCCGTCGCCGCTTCGACCTCTCGCCAGGACAGATCCGATGAGCACCGACCTGCAGAACGCCGCCCAGGAATTCCTGGTGCGCTACGGCGGGGACACGTTCCCGAACCTCTTCACCTCGGCGAAGGGCACGATCGTCAAGGATTCGAACGGCCGGGAATATCTCGATTTCACCTCGGGCCAGATGTGCGCAACGATCGGCCACAACCATCCGGCGATCGTCGAGGCCGTGAATAGGGCTGGCGAGAAGGCCTTCCACTTTTTCAGCGGCATGATCCCGGAGGTCGTGGCCGAACTCGCCCAGACGCTCGCCCGCGACTGGCTCCCCGGCGATCTTCGAAAGACGATCTTCATCAATACGGGCTCGGAGGCGACCGAAGTCGCGCTCCGGATGGCCAAGATGTACACCGACGGCTACGAGATCCTGGCGCTCGGCGGCTCCTGGCATGGCATCACGGGCGGTGCCAGCTCCGTCTCGATGGCGAGCGACCGCAAGGGCTACGGCGTGCCGGCCCCCGGCGTCTTCGTGATCCCCGAGCCGAATTCCTACCGGCCTTACATGAAGGGGATGTCGGAGGAAGATTCGGCGCTGGCGGGACTCGAGATGGCGCTCAAGCTGTTCGACATGCAGTCGACCGGCCGGGGCGCCGCCATCATCGTCGAGCCGGTCATCAGCGCAGGCGGCGTGCTCGTGCCGCCGCGTTCCTTCATGCAGGCCCTGCGTCAGGCGGCGGACGACCGCGGCATGCTGCTGATCTTCGACGAGGCCCAGACCGCTTTCGGCCGGATCGGGACGAGAACCGGGTCCGAGTATTTCGGGGTAGTCCCGGACATCATGACGATGTCGAAGACGCTGGGCGGCGGCCTGCCGCTCGCCGCAGTCGCGACGACGGCGAAGATCGAGGAGGACATCCACGCTAAGCACTTCGCCTTCTACACGAGCCACGTCTCCGACCCGCTCACCGCCGAGGTTGGGCTGGCGGTCCTGCGCGTGATCGCAGAGGAGAGGCTGGTCGCGCGGGCGAACGAGATGGGCGCCTATCTGCGCGGGCGGTTCGAGGAGCTGCAGCAGCGTTACGAGGTGATCGGGGACGTGCGCGGCCTCGGCCTCCTCATGGGCGTGGAACTCGTGGAGGACCGCGCCTCGCGCAAGCCCGCCCACGCGCTCGGTGCGCTGACGACGCAGAAATGCTTCGAGCTGGGCCTGAGCATGAATATCAGGCGTCGCCCGGAGCGGGGCTCCGTATGGCGCATCGCGCCCCCGCTCACGGTCTCGCATGATGAGATCGACCGCGCGACCGACATCCTGGACCGGGCTCTCCGGGAGAGCCTCGACGAGCTGTCGATGCGAAAAGCGGCTTGATTCAGCAGACCGGGTCGAGTGTCTGCTCCTGAATTCGTGCACGGATGATCGGCACACCCGAGTTGCGCTCGCCTCACTGACCATGCCGCGGCAGCTGCCGTGTCGAGGAGGCGAGCGTCCGGAGCCGGGCAGACATCCTGAGTCCGCTGTTGGCGCGAAACAGAACGGCTGATCTGGGGCGAGCGGATCACCCAAATGCCTGCGACGTGACCCAGTCATACTTTATGTCAGACGGCCCGTCCGGCACGTGAGGTGGTGTCCTGGCAACTGCGCTCACCCAGTCCTGGCGAGAATGAGCTGGATCGTTTCGGCAGGCTGATCCCACATTGGGAAATGACCGCACTGGTCGAACCAGTGAAGTTCCGCGGCCGGAAACGCCGCTTTGGCGCGTGCGGCCTGGCCGGTCAGGCAGAGCCGGTCCTGCCGGCCCCAACCAACCGTGATCCGGTTCTCGGGAGCGGCGGCCGGCCCTTCCTGCTCGGGTCCGTGAGCGAGGTCGCTGACGAGCGCGTCGAAGGTTGGCGTCGCGGCAAAGCTCTTCAACTCGGTCGCGACGAGGTCCGGATCGAGCGCCCAAGGTCGCGCCGAGAGCTGCGCCAGAAGCGCCGTCCGCGAGGCCGCGTTGCGGCTGAGAGCCGGTAAGGCGGGACGGAGCGCGCGCAGGAGGCGGACGGAGGCGCCCATTGTGACCTTGAAATAGCCGCGCTCCCAGCCGCGCCAGAAGCCACCCGGATCGAGCGCGACGACATTTCCGCCGCTACCACGCCGGGCAAGCTCGAGCACGATGCGGGCGCCCATGGAGCTTCCGACGAGATCGACGCCGGCAAGGCCGCTCTCGGTGATGAAGCGCTGCGTGCTGCCGACAAGGCCAGCGAAGGTCCCGCTATCAGGTTCAGGCGGACTTGCACCATGTCCGGGCAGGTCGATCGCGATCACCTCGCGCTCCGCGCTGAGGGCGTGGACAATCGGGCCCCACGAGCGTTGGCTTCCGCCGAGGCCGTGGATCAGGAGGAGCTTGCGGCCGCTGCCGCTCCTAATGGCGTGGATCATTAAGCGCCCTCACCGAGGTCCAATTGGTCCCAACGAGCAGCGGCTCGCCCAGGTCCGTGAGTCCGCTCAGGGATTGTCCAGGGCATCGAGAGAGCCCGCTTTCTGTATGCCCTCACGCCTGGGATGAGACCTTCTGAACGTCATGGAAGGATCGAAAGCGGCTGCGAAAGAGGCGTGTTGCTCGCGTCCGCGTTCGGGCAGGCACTTGGAGCCCGCTTCTGGCGCGACTGCGACACTCAGCTCGCACCCGGTCAGCTTCGGCTTCGCGCCCACAGCGGACATCCAGCTAGGTCGGTAGCTCCTTCGAAGCGGACGTCCGCGAGGCGGGCAGCTTCGCGCTTCCAAGCAGCCGGGACGGCGGTGTTCTAGCACGAGCGTTTCCGCGAAAGCTGATTAGGCAGCCCACGAAAGCCGGGCCATAAGGTCGCGTCATGCAGGCCGACCTTCTCGATCGCCTCCTCGTCACGCTCGCCGTGCGGCTCCGATCGTTTTCCGTATGCCGCATTCAGCGGGGCTGGCGATTGGGTTTCAGCCCTTTCGAGGCGATCACCCTCCATTACGTTCTGCAGGGAACCGGGAGCCTGCGGGTCGGAGACGGCCCGTGGCAATCCTTCTCGCCTCACACGATCATCGTCGTGCCAGCACGCTTGTCACACACGCTCGGCGAGGCCGAGAACTGCGTCGGCGAGGCCCGCGCCGAGGACCACTGCGTCCTGCACGGCGACGGCCTAATCTCCTTCACGGCGGGAGACGGAAGCCCGGATGCCCTCTTCGTCTGCGGGCAGATTTCCAACAGCTACACCGGCGCGATGGGATTGTTCGAGTTGTTCCAGACGCCGATCCTCCAGCTCTTCCCGTCGAACAGCGTGCTGCAGCAATCCTTCGCCCTCATGCTCGCGGAGGTGGCGCACCCGAGCCTTGGCACGCAGGCCATGACGGAGGCGCTGATGAAGCAGTGTCTCATCATCCTCCTTCGCCAGCACCTCGCCTCGACCGACGAGGCGTCCCCGGTGCTGGCAGCGCTTCAGAGCCCGAAACTCGCCCGCGCCGTCCTCGCCATCCTCGAGCAGCCCGGCGAGGCCTACAGCGTCGACAGCTTGGCGGCTCTGGCCGGGATGGGGCGATCCAGCTTCACCGAAAACTTCTCTAAGGTGTTCGGCGTCGGACCGATGGAGTTCGTGCAGCGTGTGCGTTTGCGGGTCGCCGCCCGGATGCTCACCGGCACCGATTTGCCGATCAAGGTCGTCGCAGCCAGCGTCGGCTATGCGAGCCGGAGCTCGTTCAGCAAGGTCTTCGAAGCCGAGTTCGGCGTCGCTCCCGGCCAGTACCGACTCGTCGGCAGTCAGGACGAGGGCGAGCCCGAGCGGATCGAGGATGGCGCGCGCGCGGTCCTTGATCCGACGCCGAGTCCGACCACGCAGGTCTGACGGGGCGACGTCTCCAGCCGTCCGAACAATGTCTCCACTCGTCCGAACAGGCCGGTTCGGGGAACGTCCTCAACAATTGCGGCTTTGTGGGGCGAACCGGGCGTCAGCCCGACATCCCGAGGAGCCACATGATCACCGACCGCCGTTTCATTCTCGCGGGTGCAGCGTTCATCGCCGCCGCTTCGCCTGGTTTCGCCCAGTCACCCCCGGCCCGCGCCATGCCGAACATGAGCCCGGCCGACGTGAAGATGGCCAACCAGTTCTACTCCGCGGTCATTCCGCGCGCAGAGATGTCCCTTTCGACCTCACGCGTCGGGGTGGAGCTCGCGACGAACCGGAACGCGCATGAGTTCGCGGGATTCGAACTCGCCGAGGCCATCACGGTCAACATGGTGCTCAAGGATATCCTGACGAGCGTGCCCCCGATGGACAAGTCCGCCGAGATGGCCCTCGTCGAGAAGATGAAGGGCACCGCGAAAGGCGCAGCTTTCGACCGCGCCTACATCGCCTTCCAGCTCGAAAACCACGAATATCTGCGCGACCTCGCCGACGCTTACCTGGCCAACTCGGCCGGTGCGACCGACCCTGCCGAGAAGCAGGGTCGGCACCTTGGTGCCCTGATGCTCGGGGTGTTCAAGGAACACGTCGCGATCTGCAAGCGCATCTCGGCCGAGCTGAAGGCCTGAACGCGGTCGCTCGACCTCCCCCGGCGCACCGTTCCCGCGGAACGGTGCCGAACCACCCTCACGCGAGATCCATCGACATGAACCGCCTCACCCAATCCCTGCTAGCCGCCAGCTTCCTGTCTGGAGCAGCGCTGATGTCGTCACCTACCGCCTGGGCCCAGGCCCCAGCGCCGCAGACCGTTCCGCTCGCGGTCGCCGAAGGTCCCGACAGCGGGACCATGAAGCGAGCCGACAAGGACATGCTCCGCATCCTGCAGGCGATGCAGCAGCTCGGCGTGAAGCCGATCGAGTCCCGCACCGTCGAGGAGGCACGAACGCAGCCGACGGCTGGCGACGCCGTGACGGCCATCCTGAAAGCCGACGGCAAGGACCCGGTTGCCCTCATGGCGCGATGAAGGTCTCCAAGAAGGACATGACCTACCCGATCTCCGGGGGCACGCAGCCGCTTCGTATCTACATGCCCGAGGGTTCCGGGTCGGGCCCCCTGCCGGTCGTCGTCTACTATCACGGCGGCGGATGGGTGATCGCGGACCTCGACACCTACGAAGCGTCCGCCATGGCCCTAGCCCGGAAGGCGAACGCGATCGTGGTCAGCGTCGAGTACCGCCATGCACCGGAGAACAAATTTCCGGCCGCGCACGAGGACGCCTTTGCAGCCTACAAGTGGGTTCTGGCCAATGCCGGGCAGTTCGGGGGCGATCCGGCCAAGCTCGCCGTGGCCGGTGAGAGCGCCGGCGGTAATCTCGCGGCCAACGTCGCCATCATGGCGCGCGACGGCAACGTGCAGGCGCCTCTCCACATGCTCCTGGTTTACCCCGTGGCCGGCACGGACCTGACGACGCCGTCCTATATCGCCAACCAGAACGCGATGCCGCTCTCTAAGGCGGCGATCGGCTGGTTCGTGGACAAGACGCTCGCGAAGCCTGAGGACGCAAAGAGCCCGATGCTCAACTTGGCTACGATGGCCGATCTCAAGGGCCTGCCCCCTGCGACCGTCATCAACGCGGAGATCGATCCCCTCTTCTCCGACGGGGAGATGCTGGTCGAGAAGCTAAAGGCGGCAAGTGTGAAGACGACGCACCTCACCTACAAAGGCATGACGCACGAGTTCTTCGGGCTTGATGCCGTCGTGGCCGACGCCAAGACCGCCCAGGACGCCGCCGCGCGCAACCTCAGGGCCGCGTTCGAGCCGCCGGCTCGCTAGTCCGCGACCGGCCCGAAACGGAACCGCACGGCGTTGCGCGTTGCCGTCCGGTTCACCGGCCCGCGGAGGCGACGCGCCGGACATCCGGCGGCGTTGGCTCGATGCGGATCCAGATCGAACAAGGATGCAAGTCATGGCCTATCTGCACTACGCGTCCGAGATCGAGCGTCCCGACCCGGACGAGCAGCAGACGATCGACGGCATCATCCAGGGAATGACCAAGCAGTCACAGACGGTCGAGCAGCGCGAGCATCACGCGGTCCGGGCGAGCCACGCTAAAAGCTCGGCCTGCGTCGTTGGCCAGCTGACCGTTCCGCCGGGCCTTCCGCCCGAGCTGGCGCAAGGTCTGTTCGCGAAGCCCGACACGTACGAGGTCGCCGTCCGTTTCGCGCAAGGGCCGGGCGAGACGCTCGGCGACCGCGTCTCGACCCATCGCGGCATGTTGATCAAGGTCTTCGGCGTGACCGGCGAGAAGCTGCCCGGACATGACTTGGATACGCAGGATTTCGTCCTCGCGACCGGCACCACCTTCCCGTCGGGCACGGCGGCAGGGTTCCTGCGCGACGGCACGGTCATCGGCAAGTCGGCCAGCCTGCCGGAGGGTGTGAAGAGCGCCGTCTCCTCGACGATGCGCAATTTCAACCGCCTTCTTCACGCCTTCGGGACAGAGAGTTCGTTCGCTGGTTTCTTCGGTCATCCGTTTAGCCATCCCTTGTCCGACAGCTACTGCGGAGTAGCTTCGCGATAGATGAGCACGCCGTTTCTTCGGCCAGCATCTGAAGAAGTTCCTGGAATTGCAGACGCTAGCTCCAGAAGCCCCGCGTGCAGCCGTTCGCGATAACTTTGCCGTCAGCTTCCCGGCTACTTCAAGGGCCTGGTTGCCCGCCTCCCGCTCTCCAGCCATCGCTCAAATGGCGAGCCCGGTTCAGCCAGAACCAACCTCGACGTGGGTCATTGTACACGCGACGGCCCCTCTGCCCCGCGCTCAGCTGCCGATCGAGCGCGTAGTTGCGCTTGACCATAGCGCCTTGAGCCTGGCTAGGTCCGATCCGAAATGCCGGACCCCTGGATCGTTCTCGCCGTTTACCTTGCGGCTGGTGTTTGCTGGGCGGTGATAGGATTTCCGATCGCCCGGCTGCTACTTCCGGCGGCATCCTTGGCCGGACCGCTCGCACCCGCAATCGGCTGGTCGGTGCAAACGAGCCTTGCGCTTCCTGCGTCTCTCCTTTTCGGCCTCTCGAGCACGACGCTCGTGGCCTCCTTCCTCGTGCCGCTGGTGGCCGGCTGGGCGACTTCACGCTTAACCACTCCACCGCCTCAAGCTCTGGGCTTGGGTGTCCCCTGGCCGGCTCTCGGAGCCGCGTTCTTCCTGTCCCTCGTGCCCCTCGCCGGTGTGCTACCGAAAATCACGCCGGAGGGCGTCGACCTGTCAGCGCCCGTGTTTGATCATGCCAAGATTGCGTTGATCGACGAGATCGCCCGCTTCGGCCTTCCGCCGAACAACCCTTTCTTTGGCGGAGCAGGAGAGCCGTCGCGGCTTGCCTACTACTACCTCTGGCACTTCAGCGCGGCCGAAATTGCGTGGGTTTTTGGCATCGGCGGGTGGACGGCCGATGCTGCGCTGACCGGCTTCACAGCCTTTTCGTCTCTGTCGCTGATGATGGGAATTGCAGCATTTCTCGCACGTCGCTCGACAGCGGCGATCCTCGTGCTCCCGATAGCCGCCTCGGGCTCGGCCAAATCGCTGCTCGTTGCAGCCTTCGGAGTGGCGGCCGTTGACCGGGTGCTGTCTGCGTATCCGGGTCTCGCCGGTTGGCTCCTGCAAGCGACGTGGGTGCCTCAGCACCTCGCCGCGGCGACCTCGGCTGTTATCGCGACGTTGCTCATCCCGCAGCTGAAGGGGCCGACGGGCTGGCTGGCCGCGGTTCTTCTAGCCTTGGTCACCTTTGTCGGTTTCGGCTGTTCGACCTGGGTCGGGGGAATCGTGTTCGGATTCGCTGCTCCGCTCGTCGGACTCCTCGTGCTCGTCGCGTCGACACCCGGAGAGCGGCCGACCGTGCTCGCGCGTGCGCTCCTCGCATTCGTGCTGAGCCTAGCCCTGTCGCTGCCCTTGATTCACGATCAGATCGTGGCGACGGCCCATCGTGGAGGCGAGTTCCCGGTCGCCCTTCATGCTTACGAGGTGCTCGGGCCGCTCGTTCCCGATTGGGGGCGGAGATTGCTCGACCTTCCGTCCTTCTGGCTTATCCTTCTGCCGCTGACCTTCCCGGCGATCTCGATCCCCGCGGTCGCCGGCTTCAGGCTGGCTATCAATGAACGGGATGGGCCGGAGCCGCAGAGGCGTTTGATGCTGGTCGCCTTGATCGTCCTCGCGCTCGCGGGTTTGGCGACCTCTGGCTTCCTTGTCAGCACGATCGGCAACAACGATCTCGGCTGGCGCGCGGTGCTCCCGGCCGTCCTCGTCGGAAGTGCGGCAGCCGCCTCTGCCGTCGTCTGCCTCCTCCGGAGGTCATCGTGGCTCGCTGCCATCGCCACCGCCGCGGCCACCCTGCTCGGGTTGCCAGACGCGGCTAGGACAGCGGTCGCGAACATGGCCGGACAGCACACGACCGCCGCTCAGGATTTCGCGAACATGCCCGCGCTCTGGGAGGCGGTTCGGCAGATTGCGCACCCTGAGGACCGGGTCGCCAACAACCCCCTTCTTCTCCAACAGGTGCTGCCCTGGCCCGTGAACGCGGGCTGGGCCCTCCTAGCGCGACAGCGGTCGTGCTTCGCGGGGTGGGAGGTGGCCCGCGCCTACGCGCCGCTCTCGCGCCAACGGGTGACGGAGATCGACGCGCACTTCATCCGCGTCTTCGCCGGGACCGCTTCCCTGTCCGAAACGCGTGCCCTCGCGACGAGCTTCGGCTGCACGCTGATGATCGTCACTCCGACAGATGGCGCTTGGGAACGGGATGGCTTCGCTCAGGCTGGAGGTTTTCAAGTCGTTCAGGAAACCGAACGCTGGCGAATTTACAGAGCAGAACATTCCAAGCTAGTGGATCGAAGGTGACGGAAGAGTCGCGGGAGGA
This sequence comes from uncultured Enterovirga sp., assembly GCF_964242715.1. Classification (NCBI taxonomy): domain Bacteria; kingdom Pseudomonadati; phylum Pseudomonadota; class Alphaproteobacteria; order Hyphomicrobiales; family Methylobacteriaceae; genus Enterovirga; species uncultured Enterovirga sp. The sequence continues at coordinate 7,248 of NZ_CAXTAZ010000071.1, read as the reverse complement.
ATCCGTCCTGCGGCGTGGCGTACGTCTCGGCGATGCGCCCAGGGATCATCGTTGACGTGACCGCTGCGCACCGCGGCCGGCTTGAGGCGTTCAGGGGCAAAACAACGGCCCGATTGCGGCCGCGGTTACAAACTGTATTGCTTGCCCTGCAGACCCAATATGCAAGTGTCTGTTCGAGATCAAAGGTGTTCAGTGGAATGGCTTGACGATGCCGATCCGGATCTCGGTCTCGGACGGGATCTCGGCTCCGGCCGAAGCATCGTGGGCCGAGAGGTCGAGAAGCTGCTCGGGCGTGAGATCAAGGAGCACGACATGCTCGCCCAACAGCCCGAGCGCTTCGATCGGCACGGCGACTGTCGTCTCACCGATCCTCAACCATCCGCCGACACGGACCAGGAGGTTCGTCGCACCGTCGCTCGATCGCGAGGTGCCGGCGACGCGACCCAGAACTCGCTGTCGCGGTGTCCGATCGAGGAGCCTGCGATCGACGAGCGCTCCGACCCGCACCGGTTGAGGAAAGCGCCGCGCAGCGCGCTCGGCAAGCTCGGCTCGCGATGGGATAGGTTGCTGACCGTTCGCAGTCATCGGAGCAAAGGCCCACATCACGGCCAGAAAAGCGACTTGATGCAGCCGCATCATCTTGCTCCTCGTACGGTTTGGGTCGAGGGCGGTCGTATCGCGAAACACGATTCTCGGTTCGGCTCCGCTCTCACGAATACGACTGGGCCGCAATCCGGTCACGGACGGGATGAGTCGAGGGACGACGGACGGCTTGAAAAATCCGGGAAGGCGATACGATGATCGGAAGTGGGTCGATCAGCGGCCGCGTTGCGCTGCGCAGACGGCTGCATCCCTGGCCCGTGCGGATCATGCATTGGGTCAATGCCGCGGCCATGGTCATCATGATCGGATCGGGCTGGGGGATCTACAACGATTCCGTCATCTTCCATGGGCTCGAGTTCCCGAAAGGAATCGTCCTCGGCTCCTGGGCGGCGCAAAGCCTTTTGTGGCACTTCGCCGGAATGTGGCTGCTCGTCGTGAACGGCGCCGCCTACTTGATCTACGGTTTCGCGACGGGCCGGTTCCGCGAGCGTCTGCTGCCGATCCGTGTCGCCGACGTGCTCCAGACCGTTCGCGACACGCTGCGGCTCAAGATCGCCCATAACGACATCACGATCTACAACGGCGTCCAGAAGATCCTCTACATCGTCGTGATCCTGGCCGGCGTGGCGCAAGTCGTCACCGGCTTGTCGATGTGGAAACCCGTGCAGTTCTCGGGGCTCGTGTCTCTCCTCGGCGGCTTCCAGTCGGCGAGGTTGCTTCACTTCACGGGCATGTCCATCATCGTCGGGTTCCTGGTCGTGCATGTCCTGCTCGCTGTTCTGGTACCGAGCACGCTGTGGGCGATGGTGACGGGAGGGCCCAAGCTCGATCCGTCTCGCGAGGCAGGCCGATGAGATCTCCGTTCCGCCCCGCCACGCCGCCGGATCCCCGGATCCTCGACGATCATCGCGCACTCATCGGCTCGATCGAGCGCCGCAACCTGCTGCGCGGAGGGCTCTCCCTCGGCGCGCTCACCATGCTGACCGGATGCGACGTCAACGAGGCGTCCTCGGTCCAGCGCGCGCTCCTGTCCATCTCGCGGTTCAACGACCGGGTCCAGGCAGCGCTGTTCGATCCCGACAAGCTCGCGCCGGAATATCCGAAATCGATGGTCCTGAAGCCGCCGCGCTTCAACGCCTACTACGAGATCGAGAAGGTGAAGCCGGTCGACGGCGAGAGCTGGAGGCTCGAACTTGCCGGCTTCATCTCCGACAGGCGCTCGTGGACCCGCCAACAGATGGCCGAACTGCCCCAGCGCGAGATGGTGATCCGTCACATCTGCGTCGAAGGCTGGGACTATATCGGCGAATGGTCGGGCGTACCGCTGCGCACCTTCCTCGAGCGCGTGGGTGCCGACCTGACAGCGCGGTACGTGGCCTTCCGCACGGCAGACGACTACCCGAGCAGCATCGACATGGCGACGGCGCTTCACCCGCAGACCCTGCTGTCGACGGCCTATGCGGGCGCGGTCCTGCCTGACCCGTTCGGTTACCCGCTGCGGCTCCGGACCTCGACCAAGCTCGGTTTCAAGAACCCCAAATGGATCACGGCGATCGAGGTGACCAACACCTACCGGGGCGGTTACTGGGAAGACCGCGGCTTCAACTGGCACAGTGGGCTATGAGGCAAGCCGCACGCGAGACCTGTGCGATCGGCGTCATGGCGAAAGCGCCACGCCCGGGTCGTTCCAAGACGCGGCTCTGCCCCCCGCTGCGCCCCGAGGATGCGGCGTCTCTGAGCGGCGCCTTCCTGCGCGACACGACCCGCACCATCGCCAGGGCCGGACGCGAGGCGCCGATCTCGCCCTACGCGGCCTACGCCCCGGCCGGAGACGAAGATCTCGTGGCCGCCCACATGGCTCCGGGAACCTCTCTTCTCCTGGCCGACGGCTCCTCGCCGGCTCCCGCTGACGTGGTCGGGTTCGGGCGATGCCTCCTGCAGGCGATCGAGAGCATGCTGGCCCGCGGCCACCCGGCCGCCTGTGTCCTCAGTTCGGACGTCCCTACGCTTCCGGCGCGCCTCCTGGTCGAGGCCGCAAGGCATCTGCTTGCGCCCGGCGATCGGGCCGTGCTCGGGGCCTGCCCGGATGGCGGTTATTATATCCTGGGACTCAAGGCGGCCCATTCACGGATGTTTTCGGACATCGCCTGGAGCACCGAACGCGTGGCAGAGCAGACGCGCGAGCGCGCCCGTGAGATCGGGCTCGATCTCGTGGAACTCGATCCCTGGTACGACGTAGACGACGCGGTCTCGCTATCCCTGCTGCTGAGCGAGAGTACCGACGATCGGTGCCCGGCCACGCGCGCCGTCATCGACCGGCTGAAGCTTCATGAAACCGTCGCCCTGAGGCAATCCGCGTGAACGGACCTGTCGTCCGGCTCACGATGCTAGGGGCCGTCCTCGCGGCGACGATGATTTCGGCGCTCCTCTATTACGGGTCCACCGCCGCGGACGCGCCGACGCAGGGCCGGGCATTGACCTTCATCGGCCTCCTGACGTCGGGCGTCGTCGCGTATTTGCTGGCCGTCCAGTTCCTCTTGCGAACGCCGCTTCCGGCTTCGACCCTGTGGCTGGTGCTCGGCCTCGCAGCCCTGCTGCGGCTGGCGTTCCTGCCGGCGCCGCCCCTCCTGTCAACCGACATCTACCGCTACGTCTGGGACGGCAAGGTGCAGGCGGCCGGGATCAATCCCTATCGATTTATCCCGGCCGACCCGGCGCTCGCCCATCTGCGCGACGCGGACATCTATCCGAAGATCAACCGGGCCGATTACGCCCGCACGATCTATCCGCCCGCGGCCCAGATCGTGTTCGCGGCCGTCGCCCAGGTGAGCGCGTCGGTGATCGGCATGAAGGTTGCCATGCTCGCCTTCGAGGCGATGGCGATCGTCTGCATCCTGCAGATCCTGTCCATCGCCGGCCTCCCGCGGGAGAGGATCCTGATCTATGCCTGGAACCCGCTGCCGCTGTGGTCCTTCGCGGGCGACGGCCATGTCGACGCGATCGCGGTCGGCGGCATGGCTCTGGCGCTGCTCGCCCGCGCCCGTCATCGCGATGGCTGGGCGGGCGGGCTGCTTGCGGTCGCGACCCTGGCGAAATTTCTTCCCGTGGTCGTGGCGCCGGCCTTCCTGCGGGGCGGAACCTTCTGGCGGCCTACGCTCGTGGGTTCCGCCGTGATCGTCGGGCTCTACCTCGTTTACAGCTCCGCGGGCGAGCACGTGCTGGGCTTCCTGGGCGCCTACGGCAACGAAGAGGGCTACGACACAGGATCGGGCTACTGGCTGCTCGCCGGCGTCTCACGTCTCGTTGCCCTGCCGCCTTATTCAGGGCCAGTTTACGGACTGTGCGGCGCCTTGGCCTATGCGGCGCTCGCGATCCGGGTGGCGCGCGGCTGGCCAGGCGACGCCGCACCGGACAGCGTAGCCCTTTGTCGCGACGCTGCGATCCTGGCGGGGTTCGCGACCTTGATCGTCACGCCCCACTACTACTGGTATTACGCCTGGCTCGCGCTACCCTGCGTCGTGGCGCCCATCCAGGCCGTCATCTGGCTCTCGTCCGCGCCACTCCTGCTCGTCATCGATCCGCTCAACGAGCGGTTTCTCTGGCCTGCTCTCGTGTTCATGCCCGCTCTCGTGATCGCGGGCCGCTCGATGTGGCGAAACCGATCGGCCCTTCACCGCGTATCTATCACGTAGTCCCGAGGAGACCCGAATGTCAGCATCGATCGCCCTCAGGGACCCTCGCCGATATTTCGAGGACGTCGACGCCCGCCGGTCCTCCGAAGCCGACACGCCGCCGGTCTGCCTCTACCTGGAGGTCACGAACCGCTGCAATCTTCTCTGCGAGACCTGCCCGCGCACGTTCGAGATGCTCGAACCGCCAGCGGACATGAGCTGGGATCTGTTCACGCGGATCGTCGACCAGGTTCCCAACGTCGCCCGTGTGGTACTGCACGGGGTCGGGGAGCCGATGCTGGTCAAGGACCTGCCCCGCATGGTCCGATACCTGAAGGACCGTGGCACCTACGTGTTGTTCAACACGAACGGCACGCTGTTGCAGACCAAGCGGTTCGGAGAGCTGATCGCCACCGGCCTGGACGAACTGCGGGTCTCGCTGGACGCCGCCGACCGCGCATCCTACCTGCGCGTGCGGGGCAAAGATTTCTTCGACCGCATCGTTCGCGACGTCGGCAGGTTCATCGCCTACCAGAAATCGACCGGCGCGACGACGCCGCGCGTGTCGCTGTGGCTGACGGGCCTGAAGGAGACGGTGGACCAGCTCCCGGCCTTTGTGCGCCTCGCCGCCCAGATGGGCGTGACCGAGGTCCACCTTCAGCGGCTGGTCTTCGACGAGGGCGGCTACGGGATGGCGCGCGCCGACCTCTCGCTGTTCGAGAGCACCCAGTCCGACGAACTCGCCGCGATCGAGGCCGCGCAGGCGCTCGGTGCCCAACTCGGCGTCACGCTCGACGCCTCGGGCGCGACCGAGCCGGGCATCAGCCTAAGGCGGCAGCAGGACGATCAGCCCTGGGCCACCTGCCGGCGTCCCTGGTCGCTGATGTATTTCACCGCGCACGGGCGCGCGTTGCCCTGCTGCATCGCCCCTTTCTCGGTCCGCGGCTATTCCAACTACACGCTTGGCGATGCTACGCAGCACAGCCTGCGCGACATCTGGAACAGCCCGGCCTATCGCGATTTCCGCTCCTCGCTCCTGTCGGATGCTCCTCCTGCGCCTTGCCAGAATTGCGGGCTTCGCTGGAGCCTCTGACTGATGGAGCCCGTGAGCATCGTGATCCCGACGCTGAACGAGGTGGACGCGATCGGACCGGTCATCCGCGAGATCCCGGCCCCCTTCGCGGGCGACGTGATCGTGGCCGATAGCGGCTCGACCGATGGAACGCGGGACGCCGCCAAGGCGGCCGGCGCCCGCGTGATCGAGGCCGGCCGCGGCTATGGGCGCGCTTGTGCCATGGGGGCCGAGGCGGCCGATCCGGCCAGCACCGTCATCGTGTTTATGGACGGCGACGGAGCAGACCGTGGAGATCTCGTTGGTCTCATCGCCGGCCCCGTCCTCGACGGCAGCCACGATTTCGTCCTCGCGTCCCGCACGCGCGGCGAATGCGAACCCGGCTCGATGCTGTGGCACCAGCTTCTCGCAGGTCGTCTCGCGGGTCTCGGCATCGGCGCCCGCTACGGCACCCGCTACACCGACATGTGCGCCTTCCGGGCGATCGATCGGGCGGCCCTGTCCCGGCTCGGCCTGCGCGAGATGACCTACGGGTGGAACATCGAGATGCAGATGCAGGCGGCCCGAGCCCGCCTGCGGATCATGGAGATTCCGCTTCCCTATCGCCGGCGGATGGCCGGGACGTCCAAGGTCGCGGGCTCGCTCGGCGGCACGGCCCGCGCGGCCAGCAAGATCGTCTCAACTTACTGCCGTGTCGCGACGAGCCCGGCGCCTCGCGCATGAGCGAGTCGTTCGCGATCGCGGCCTTCCTGGCCCGTTGGGGTCACACGGTTGGTCACGACCTCTCCGGATCGGATTCGGAGACCCTACCTCTCAATGCGCTCCTGGCGATGGGCGAGGAGGACGACCTCGCCCGGTGGCAGAACCTCGCATTCGGCTATGTCGATCCGCGCGGTGCACCGTGGTTACGGACCGCGATTGCCGGTCGTCACGAGCAGGTCAGTTCGGACGACGTTCTCTGCTGCGCGGGAGCCCAGGAAGCCGTTGCCTGCGTGGCCGGCGCCCTGCTGCAGCCAAGCGACCACGCAGTCGTGGTCCTGCCAATCTACCAGCCGTCGGAACAGGCCGTGACGGGGCTCTGCGCTGCGACCGGCGTGCCGCTGTCCTATTCCGACTGGCAACTCGATGTGGATCGCGTGGCAGCGTCCATTCGACCCAACACCAAGCTCATTTTGATCAATTTTCCGAACAGCCCGACCGGTGTCGGGCTGGACCAGCAGACGCTGCTGGCGCTCGTTGATGTGTGCCGGCGGTACGGACTCTGGCTCGTCAACGATGAGGTCTATGCGCAGTCCGAATGCGACCTCGCGCGCGCCAGCGTCGCGCCGGTCGTGGATTCCTACGAGCGGGGCATTTCCATCAACGGGCTCTCGAAAGGCTTCGGCCTGCCGGGACTACGGGTCGGGTGGGCGGTCTGCCGCGAGCAGGCCGTCTTGGCCCGCGCGCTTCATGCCAAGAGCATCCTGTCGAGCTGCGTCTCCTCAGCGAGCGAGATCCTCGCCCATGTCGCGCTCCGGTCCGAGCCGACCATAACTGCGCGTACGAGAGAGATAGGACGGCAGAACCGCCGGCACCTGCATTCCGTGCTCGCCGCCTTTCCGGACCTGTTCGGTCGCGATGATGCGCAGACCCTGGCCTTTGGCTTCCCGCGCTATCTCGGTCCAGATGGAGCGGACCACTTCGCAGCGCGCCTTGTCAGGGATGCTGGCCTGATGGTGCTGCCTTCGACCTTGTGGCGATCTCCGCTCGGCTCTGTCCCCGGCAACCACGTCCGGATCGGGCTTGGCCACAGGAGAAACGCAGAGGGGCTGGACGCATTCCAACAGTTCGTAGCTGTCCGACGGGCAGCCTAGCAGGCTGTTGAAGAACCCGCTCGCGCCGGCTGCTCGGCCGTGATTCACT
>NZ_CAXTAZ010000070.1:0-19438 GCF_964242715.1 uncultured Enterovirga sp. | reverse complement strand
AACCCCAGCCGTGAATCCCGCTTCGAATCGGAAAGAGCTGAACCCGCTCTAGTGCGCAGGTTCAGCGTCACGCGGAAGCTGTCGCCTGGATCGAGTTCCGCGTCGGCATCAAGGGGTTCGTCTGTCCCGGCATAAGCAATGTCCACTGACACGAGGGTCGGTGCCGGCTTCCGTGAAGAGGCCGCGCTTGGCGTGGCCCGAGGTCAGGGTCTTGGGCACGCAGGGCAGCACCCGGTGCCCTCGCAGGCCAGGACCTGCTCACCGTTGAGGTAGCCCCGGTCGGCCAACACCGTGAGCGCGGCACATCCCGTCGCCTCCCGCGCCAGGGTGGCGCCTTCCAGCACCTTGCGGTCCTGGATGAAGAAGGTGGCAATCGGGCCACCTCGACGCGGCGCCCATCGCGCATTGCAGCTCGACGGCCCGCCGCATCGCGCATGGCGAGCTTGCGATGGCCGTCGGCCGCCGTTCGTACGATCGGAGCGGCTATTCCAGCAACATGCCGGAGGCCACAGCATGTTGCGGCGAGGTCGCGATCGACTTGAAAAGGGTGCGGATCGCGTCCTGGTTCGCGGCGACAGAGACAAGCTTGCTCTGGCTTGTAGGACTCAGTCGGAGAGATCAGCCGGGTCATACGGAAAAGTCGCTGCAAAAAACGAGGGCTGTCGCACTCAGGGCTGAATGCGCCGTGAAGGCAGCTCCGTTGAACCAGAACGCGGTCGGGTTGGCCCTCGCCGTCGAGAGCGTCAGGAGCAGCAGCAGGCTCTCGATTGCGAGAAGTGCCAGCCAAGGAAGGTCCGGTGGCGTTAGCAGGTACGGAACGCGTGAGATGCCGTACCCCAAGAAAGCGGTGGCGCTGGCGGCATTGACCCGCGAGGATGGGAAGCCGCGTCCCGACGGCGATGCCCAGCTCAGCGCGCCAGCACGCGCCGAAACAGCGACGGCGGATAGAACAAAATTCAGATTGTCCGACAAGGAGGGCCCACAGGGCACGTGGAAAGCTTACAACAGTAGCCGAGGCATGGCACCTTCGCGAGATATTGTGCTGACGCTGAGCCGGAGAACCCTAGATGCTCGGTCGAGTGATACTAACTGCATTCGCGGCCTCCCTCTCATGCCCTCCCTTTCGCAGAACGACGCCTCGGCTTGTACGATCATTGCCCGCTCCCGCGTTCGTCGAAGTTTCCGAATGATGTGCGCGATTTGTTGACAGACTTGCCCTAACGATCAGCAGTGAGGCTGATCGAGATCAGCGGCCCAACCCGCAGCGAACCGATCGTGGCGAGCGGAGGTTGGAACGGCGCCGGCCGTTACCATCAGAGCAGGGAGGCTGTCGTGTTCTTGGTTGTCTTGGGCCTCTGCGGGGTGGCGGCGAGTTTCTGCCTGTCCTGGGTCGGCCTGATGGTCATAGGGCTTGTGGCGAGCCCTCTCTACACGATCGCGATGATCCGGTCCGGGGCTTCCACGACGGGTGCGGTCGTCTACGCCCTTGCTGGCTTCGGACTCCTTCAGGTCGGGTTCGTGCTGAACGGTTTCGTCTCCGGTCTTGCCACGCGAACGGACGATCGCCCGGGCTCTGGCGGTCTGGCCGTCCCGGAGCGCGGAGTGCTCGGTCCGGACAAGACGTGCCCCTCGCGCCGGGGCTCCGGCCAGCCGGGCCTGCTCGGCTCCTACCTGCCCCTGATCACGACTCGCCGACCTCCCTGCCGGGTCGATGGCGGTGCCTGGGATGGCGTCGAAGATCCTGGCTACCGCATCCGCATGCTGGTACTGGCGTGGCGCGGACGCGGCGTGTCGGTTGCGATCGGACGGCCTTATCCGGTCGGCATCGTCCCATCCATGCGGGTGTCGGCCGCCTTGGTCGTCACGGACCGCGCGACAGCCAGCGATACGTTGCCGTCCTACCGCGGTGCGACGAGCGATCCGACCCGCATAAAGGGCGACGGCTAGACCGAGATCCGGTTGGCGCCGCGGACGACCCGTGGTGGCCGCTTGCGGGCTGGCGACGGGATGCCGGCCATCTGATTGACGTAGGCCGCTCGTGCCCGCGGGCTGGGCGAGACGCCGTTCCTCTCGCACCAGGGGAGGAATCCTTCCTCATCGATGATCATGCGGCAAGGTCACGATGCCAGATCGCGTCAACTCGCGCTCGACCTGGGTAGTGCGTCAGTTTGAAATCCGGCCAGTCTGACGGTCGCGCTCCGCCCCCCGCTCCTGTATGCTTAGCGGAAAGCAGGAGCGAGGACAGTATGGCGAAGGCACCCTTCTTTAGCTCCACCGAGCATGTCCCAGGCACTTACGCCGTCGAGTTTGTGACGGATGCCATGTTTCTCGTTCCGGTAGATCAACACCCCGAGGACGAGAAAGGAAAACACGAAGTCAGAGATGGGAGCATCGCCGGCCTTCGAGCGCGGCGCCTCGCGGAGGACTTCGTCCGCTTCTGGGACGGGAAATGACGGGCCGCCCTCGCCGCCCCGCCGACGTGGTCGGCAACGCCGTCCGCGTGATGCAGATCGCGACCGGAGAGCGGGAGGAGGAGTTCGAGCCCGAGCCCGTCGCGCCTCCGAAGAACGCCGCCGCCGTTGAGATGGGCAAGCTCGGCGGCCGGAAGCGCGCCGAGGGCATGACGCCGGAGCGCCGAGCCGAGATCGCTAGGAAGGCGGCGGAGAAGCGGGTGGGGAAGGGAATGAATCGCACCACCGAAAGCCGCTCGACCTCCTCCCACTCCGTCCAGCCTGACCTAAACTCTATCCTGAATTCACCTTCTTGCTGGAATTGAAACTGAGTTCCTATCGACAATTCGAAACGGCGGGGCAGGAAGGCTTGCGCGACGTACCATGACGACAACGTCCAAAACGTCACCGCGAAGCGGGTCCAGTGCGACGAAATTTGGAGCTTCACCTACGCCAAGCAGAAAAACGTCGCGTCCGCGAAGGCGGCTCCGGCCATCGCTGGCGACACCTGGACGTGGACGGCCCTGGACGCGGACAGCAAGCTAATCGTGTCATGGCTCGTCGGCGGGCGTGACGCCGAATACGCCCTCGCGTTCATGGACGACGTGCGGCAGCGGCTCGCGAACCGGGTGCAGCTCACGACGGATAGCCACAAGGCTTACCTCCAGGCGGTCGAGGAAGCCTTCGGATCGGACGTGGACTACGCGCAGCTCGTGAAAATCTACGGTGCAGCCCCGGACGCCTTCAAGGGCCGCTACAGCCCGGCAGAGTGCATCGGGGCGGAGAAGCACCGGATCGAGGGCCGGCCCGATCCGAAGCACGTCAGCACGTCCTACGTGGAACGGCAGAACCTTACGATGCGGATGCAGATGCGCCGCTTTACCCGGCTCACGAACGCGTTCTCAAAGAAGTTCGAGAACCACGTTCACATGGTCGCGCTTTACACGGTCTGGTACAACCTCGTGAAGCAGCACCGAAGCCTCAAAGGCATGTCTCCTGCCATGGCGTCAGGCGTAAGCAAGACGCTGTGGTCGGTCGAGGATATCGCGAACTTGGTCGAGGCGGCGGAGCCGGCTCCTGTGAAGCGTGGGCCCTACAAGCCTCGTGCAACGTTGAAGGAAGCCTAGGATGGCCGCTATCTCAGCCGATGAAGTATTACCTGGCTTAGTCACTTATCTTGATCCGGCTGAGTCGAAACGCTTTGATGGCTGTCTCACAAACGTCCCTGATCTTTCACGCTGATCGAGCCGGCCCCTTTCTAGTCCTGAAGGCCGATGATGAGTTGGATGGGTTCCTCGCCGTGCCTCTCTACACGGGAGAAGGTCTCGACGGAGTTCGTATGGAGTTAGACGAAAACGAGAAGGACGGCGCCGGTTCTGGGTGGCAAGGTCGGACCAGCTATTGGCACACAAAGCACTTTTGGATCATCCCGCGTGCATGCTTCCCCATCGCTTCGCGGACTGAGATGAATCCGGCGTCGGATCGTAAGCGCTACGCGACCGATCGGCTGGCCGAGATCATCGCTCACCGCGACGATTCAGAGATCAGCTTCCGATCCCCGATTTCAAAGTGATGCCCTACCTCGACCTGGCACGCCTTTGTCAGCCGGGCCTCGTACCTCGTGGGGGAAGTGCCTGCGGTCGGCCAGGCGGTCCACGGTCGGATAGCCGGCTCTCGTGTACCAGGGGAGCGCGAACGGACCTAGGGACATCTCTACCTCATAGCGAGCCGCAGCGAATGCCTCACCGGTGCGGCGGGCCAATGGTCCTGGCGGCCGGAGCGACCGCGAGAATGCCTAAGGGCGAAGCAGCAATCAGTATGGCGGCGCCGTAAAAGCAGAGGCCGACGAACGAGACGAAGCCTCCGATTGCCGGTTCGGTGAGGCCGTATATCAACGGAAACAGGAGAAGGGCGATGGGGCGGTGATTGCCCTGAGAGACGCCACGGCGGAGAGTCCTAGCGAGGGCGACCGCAAAGAGCGTCAGCCCGACGATGCCTCCGGCGAACAGCACGTTCAAGTACAGGTTATGTGCGTGCGCCGCTGCCTTGAAGAGGAGGGGGTGGACCGGAAGGATGAACTTGGCCGATCCTTCACCGTATCCGACCAGGGGCTTCTGCATCCAGAGATCGAGCACCACCGACCAGATGCGGGTTCGCCCGGTGCCGCTCGTGATCTCCTCAACCGAGCCGGATCGCGACAGGCTCTCCAGGATCGCGTCCCCTGATAGCGCCATGACGAGCGTGGCGACGCCGATCCCGAGCGCCAGCAGGACGAGCTTGAGTGCCCGCTCTCCCGCGGCGATCCAGGCATAGATGAGGGATGCCACCGTCGCCACCACCGACATCCGGTTGTTGCTGGCTGCGAGGCAGAACAGCATCGGGGCGAGAAGGACGTAGATCCATGGCCGCCGCCAGGACAGCTTCGCGAGCAACAGCGTCAGAAGGATGCCGAGGCCCGCAGCCGCACCCGCTGCGTTGGCCGTGCCGAACACGCCGGACAGGCGCGATGTGGGAACGAATACGCCATTTACCCAATCGCTCATCCGTCCGAGCTGAGGATTGAGGAGGTAGGCGGCGATCGACAAGCAGCAGAGCGTGAAGCAGGCCGCGAGGAGCGTCCTGACCAGCGCGGACTCGCCGAGGATTCTCCGGTAGGCGCACAGGAAGGCGAAGGCAGCAAGGTTGGCAAATGTCTCGACGAGGGAAACGGCTGGCTGGAGCGACCAGGCGCTCGTCGCCATGACGTAGAGAAGGAAGGCAACCCAGGCGGTCGGCATGGCGACGGGGCTCGTCCTCCGGTGCGTGACGAGAAAGGCGGTCGCGGCCGTGATGGTGACGAGCCCGGTAGCCAAGAGGCGAAGCGCGATCTGGGCGTCGATCGACTTGTCCTCGATCTCCCGGATGCGGAATGTGGCGCAGAGCAGGATGATACCAACGATGGCGAGGCCGGTCGCGTAGCCCGGCCCCCACCGCAGCGCCTGCACCCCGGCGAAAAGGCCGATTGGTAGTGAGAGGGCGGCCACCAGGATGGCGAGCGGCAGCCAGTCGGCGCCGAACACGGCCGACACCAGGGCAGCCGCCGCAATCGCGGAGACGGCCAGGAATCCCGCTACCTGGAACGAGGCGCCGCGATTGATGCGCTGCGCGAAGGTGGTCATGGCTCCTCTTGCCTCGTCGCCTCGGAAGGCGCCGTCTTTCGGCCGGTCCCGACCGCCGACAGGTGATCCGAAACCGGGTTCACGTCGTTGCCGAGGCGCGAAGCTTGGCTCGGCCGAGCCGAGCGAGGAAAACGAGGTTCCCGACGAGGAAACGCCCGGCGAGCCGGCGCGGCTCGAGGCAGAGCCTGAACACCCACTCGGACCGAACCGCCCGGACCCAGGCGGGCGCACGCGGAACAGCCCCGGCGATGAAATCGAGCCATGCCCCGACCGCGACGCCACAGGGGCAGACGTCCGGCACGTGCCGGGCAATCCAGCGCTCCTGCCGCAGGTTGCCCATCCCGACCAGGATCAGATCCGGCTTCGCCTGGACCAGGCGGTCTTTCAGGGATGCTTCGTTGCTCTGGTCGAGGAAACCGTGGTGATGATCGACGACTTTGTGCCGGGGCCATCTTGCCTCGATGCGCCGGGCCGCCTCGGAAACGACCTCGTTGCTCGTACCGAGGAGAAAGATGCGGAGGTCGTGCCGCGTCCGGTCCAGGAGGCTGGTGACGAAGTCCGTCCCATTCAGGTTGTGCGGGAACTTCGCGCCGTGAAGCGCCCAACTGGCGATGTCCAGCCCGACGCCGTCGTTCAGGACCAAGAACCCGTCGAGCTCCTTCTGGAAGGCCGGGTTGCGCGAGCAGAGGTTGGAGAGGTGGGCATTCAAGAAAGCCACCCGGGTGGAGCTGCGCTGGGCGACCCTGTCGTCTATATGGGCGATCACCTCGGAGGCCGGGCCCGAGTGAACCAGGACCCCGAGGATGCGGACGGACTTGAGCATGATCGGGGCTCCGGTTGGGACGAGCTGCCGATCAGGCGCGCAGCCCCAAGACGCGCGGGTCCTGGAGGATGATGCGAAGCAACCCGAGCGCCACGCCGACGAGAAGGGCGCCTGTGAGGATAACCAGCATGCGGGGCGAGGATTTCAAAAGCGGAGGGTATGCGGCGCTGGCGAGTTGCGCGTCCGGGAAGGACATGAATTGCTGCTGCCAGGTATCGGCGGCTCGCTCGAGAAACCGGTCGTGCAGGACCCTGAAGGTCTGCGCCGAGCTCTCCAAATTCTTCAAGGTGACCCGTAGAGAGGCGGAACTCTCGCCTTGAAGCGAGCCCGCAAATTTAAGCTCCTCCACCTTCCGCTCGGCCTCCGAGGTTTGGGCCTGCAGCTCCTTTGTCCGTGCCTCGAGCATCGTGCTGAGGCTTCGCGCGGTTGCCTCCCGCCGAGCGGCCTGATCGGCAATGAAGGTCTCGGCATAGGCGTTCGCGATCCTGGCGGCCTGTGCCGGGTCTGGCATGGTTGCCGACAGCTCGACCGCGTAGGTCAGCCCGATGCGGCGCGCGGCGATACGGTCGCGCAGCTCCCGGGTTGTCCCGGCCACTTGGCCCTCCGGGGAGGCGGCACGCTCCTGGCTTGTCGAGAACACACCTTTCAGACCGTCGATGATCTTGGCCACCATTCCGGGGGCGAAGGCCGGGTCTAGAGCCAGATGTTCGCGTTCGACGAGCTTGCGGGCGACGTGCTCCGATCTGAGAAGCTCGACCTGGCTTTCGATATTGGCGGATTCGACGTTAGCATCGGCGATCGCGGGCGCGGCGCTCCGCAGACCCGCGGCCGTCTTGGTGTCGATGAGGAGGAGAGCCGTCGCCGTGTATCGGGGAGCCGCCAACAGCAAGTACGCTCCCGCGGAGGCCGCCGATAACCCCGCTGCCAAGGCGACCGTCCTCCAGCGTCTCAGCACATGTCGAAGGAAGCTCGCGAGGCTTGGATCTGCGGATTGCGCCTGAGGCATTTCCGACGGTCGTTCTGCAGGACCCTCCAAAGCTTTCAGAGCTCTGGGAAGCCTGGATCCGCCGCGCATCGCACGCTGCTGCCGATTGATTCTCGTGCAGGAACATCAGCCTGAATGCTGCCGTCAAGCTTCTCACACCAAGCGAACTTGACGTCATGCAGGAGGAATTCATCCATCAGGTGCCGATCCTGTCCACATAAATTGCGCCTGTCTAATTGCGTTGGTACATGACACCGGATCGCGTCGGTACGCGGGTGAGGGGATAAACTAACCGTACGACCATCACGCATCGGCGCGCCTGCCTCGCGACGCTGGTACGCCGAGTTCGTTGAGCTCGAGACATCTTACCTTCTCGCACTGCAACTATACGGCCAAAGTTGACCGATTCACGGTGGCTGATGCCCGCAATCGGACCTAAATCGTTACAGTCGTGGTTTATAGCGCAGGTCCTGTTCTTGCTACACTCTGTACCATTTCGGACAAAACCAGTCAACCATGGAGCACATTGCATTGCACAAAGTTTATGATTTTCAGTAAGGTGGACCGGCGAGTACAACTCGCAAGGCTGCTGAAGCTGCTGTTCGTGGGCCGTGAGGGTGATAAGTGTCTAAGCACCTGATGGACGCTCATTACCCAATACTCGGTTCTCGCCGATTTTTGACGCGGCTGCTTGGAGCACCGCAGAATGTAGGCCGACGCAGCCCCCTTCCGATTCTAATTCAAGGGCAAGCAGCGGCGTTCCCAGCCAATCCGTATCTTGTGTCCGAAACCAAGCGAGTATTCGACGTGCTCGGGGCTTTGGGCCTCCTGATTGCCCTTTTGCCCTTACTTCTGATTGTAGCCGCGTTAATTGCGTTCACCTCGCGCGGCCCGGTCCTGTTCCGGCAGACCCGGTGCGGCCTCGGTGGCCGACCTTTTACGATCTACAAGTTTCGGTCCATGTATATTGGCGCCATCATCGGCCTGGAAGTCGTTCAGGCCAAGCGCTCCGATCCGCGGGTCACCCCGATCGGGCGCTTCATAAGAAGGGCGAGCGTTGACGAGCTGCCCCAGCTCGTCAACGTGCTGTGCGGCGACATGTCCCTCATCGGACCACGACCGCATGCCATTGAGCACGATCAATACTACAGCGAGCGTATCCCGTTCTACGTCAAGCGCTTTGCAGCAAAGCCGGGCCTGTCGGGACTCGCGCAGGCCAACGGGTTTCGCGGGGAGACGCCGCAGCTGACCGACATGGCGCGGCGGGTCCGGCTCGATCTTGTCTACATTCGGACCGCGTCGGTGTCGGGCGATGTCCGGCTGCTCGCCGCGACGGTTAGAGAGATGTTCTTCAGCTCGACCGCTTTTTGAGCCCCCTTTGGTGGCCGAGCCTGACGCAAGGACCGCATCCATGACCAAGTCTTCAAGGCCGATGCGCGTGGCGGCGGCCGTAGTGGCACTTGTCCTGGTGAGCAGCGCCAGCCGCGCCGATTATCGGCTCCAGGCCGGTGACGTGATCGAGACTGCAGTCGCGGGCCTGCCCGACCTGCGCCAGCGCAGTACGGTGGGCCTGGATGGAGAGGTCTCCGTTCCCATGATCGCGCCGTTGAAAGTCTCGGGGCTTAATCTCAGCGAGGCGGAAGCCCTGATAAAGGAGCGGCTTTCGCGTAAGCTCTACCAGCAGCGCACGCCCGATGGCCGTGAGAGCGTCACGGCGATCGCGCCGGATGCGGTCCTCGTGACCGTCGCGGAATACCGGCCGATCTACCTCAACGGCGACGTGACCAAGCCCGGCCAGCAGACTTACCGACCTGGCATGACAGTCCGGCAGGCGATCTCGCTCGCTGGCGGATACGAGATCATGCGGTTCCGCATGAACAACCCGTTCCTGGAGACTGCCGATCTGCGCAACGAGCACCAGACGCTCTGGATGCAATTCGTCACCCAGCAGGCCCTAATTTGGCGCCTCGAGGCTCAACTCAATTCCACCGGTCCGGCGGCCCTGGACAGGTCGCTCGAGGCGGCCACCCAGGGTCCAGTCTCCGCCCCTTTCCTCCAGAGCGTACGGGCCAGCGCTCGAGGTCAGCTCAACATCGCGGTCGATCGCGCGCAGGCCGAGCGGGTCTTCCTCCAGAAAGCGGTCAAGACTGCCGACGACCAGATCGCCCTCCTTCGTTCCCGGCAGGAGAAGGAGGAGGAGAGCGTCAAGGCGGACGTGGCGGATTACGACAAGCTCAAGGAGTTTTCCCGAAGCGGCAACCTGCCCATGACCCGTCTGTCGGAGGCGCGCAGGTTGTCCATGTTCTCGGCGACCCAGTCGCTCGCGACCAGCGTCCAGTTCACGGCCACAGTTCGGGAGCGTGACGAGGCGTTGCGCAAGGTCGCGCGACTGGACGAGACGCTGCGGGCCGACATGCTGAAGCAGGTCGAGGCGGCGACGCTGGAACGCGACGGAATCCGCTCCCGCCTCGCGGCCGCCGGAGAGAAGATTGCCTATACGGGCATGATCCGCTCCCAGCTCAATCGGAAGGGCGGGCCCGCCCCGACGATCACGATCACCCGGCCCGAGGCGGATGGCGGGGGCACAGTCACGGCCGACGAGAACGCGCCCGTGCGCCCGGGCGACACCGTCGATGTCGCCCTCCACACAGAGGTTCCCGAGGTCTCGCAGTGAGGGCCGAGGCACCATGTTTGCGCCCCCATCGACGGCATGTCCTCGCCGGTGCGGCTGGCTTGTCGCTCGCCGGTGGTGCCGTCCGTGCGGCCCCGATGCAGACCCGACCCGCCGCCCCGGCCCGCCTCGCCCGGGGCCTGAATCTGTCGCATTGGTTCGCGCAGAGCGTTCGGGGCTATGGGCCCGACCACCTGGCCGGCTTCGTCACGGACCGTGACCTAGACCGACTGGTCGAGGCGGGATTCACGCATGTCCGCCTCGGCCTTGAGCCCTCGGTGCTTTTCGACCAGACGGGCGGCGAGCCGCGCTTGGTCGCTGCCGTGCTGGAGGCTCTCGAGGCGGCACTTGACCGGATCGGCACGCGCGGGCTCGCGACCGTACTGGACCTCCATCCTGTCGGGTCGTCCAAGGAACCGCTGCTCACGCCCGCGGGGGCGGGCGCCCTCGTGGATCGCTGGGCGGTGCTCGCCCGGCATCTCGCGAGCCACCGGGGCGGGGACCTCTTCCTGGAGATCCTGAACGAGCCGGAGCCGATGAGGGGCGATGCCTGGTGGGCGCTTCAGGACCAGGCGCTTCGTTCCATCCGGGACGCCGGTGCGACCGGCCCGGTCATCGTGAATGGCGGAGGCTGGAGCGGTGTCGACGACCTCGTCGGTCGACGAGGATATGCCGACCGGAACGTCATCTACACGGCGCATTGCTACGCGCCGCTGCTGTTCACGCATCAAGCGGCGGATTGGACCTGGGACGTTGCAAAGGCGATCGGGAACCTGCCTTGGCCGATTGCCCCCTCGGACGCCCATCGAGAAGCGACAGTCGCCGCCACCGACGAGCGGGCCCGGGGCTTCCTGCGAGCGGAGATCGAAGGCGGACGCTTCACCCGAGAGGCCCTCGTCGCCGATCTCGACCGGCTCGCAGCCTGGGCGCGGGCGGAAGGTGGAGCCGCGATCTACATCGGAGAGTTCGGCGTCTACGCCAAGGCGGCGCCAAGGTCTGCCCGCTTGTCCTGGATGCGGGCCTCACGCGAGGGCTTCGAGCTCAGGGGCTTCGGTTGGGCCGCCTGGGACAACTCGCCAGGCTTCGGCATCTTGGCGTCCGACTCGCGCGATGGCCGCCTCGATTCGGCAACCCTGACCGCGTTGGGGATGTCGGCGTGATCGTCAGCTTCGCCGGCCGCTTCCGCTCGGTGTCGCTCCTGGCGAGTACGCCCCTCCTCGCCGCAAACCTCCTCGAAGCTTTGCTTCCCTTCGCCCGGAACGTGGCGCTGGCCCGGCTTGTGGCACCCGAGGATTTCGGCCTCGCGATCTCGCTCTCCATCGTGCTCGGCATGCTGGAGGTGGTGACGGATTTCGGCTTGCCGATCCTCGTGGTCCGCAAGGAGAACCGTGTTCCGCACGACGTCATGATGGGTACGCTCCAGAGCCTCGCGATCATGCGGGCGGCCGTCCTGGGCGGGATCCTTCTCGCAGCCTCTCCCCTGGTCGCGACGCTCTTCCATGCGCCTGACCAGGTTGGCGTCTATGCGCTCCTGGCCCCCATCGTCCTTCTGCGCGGATTCGAAAATTACGGCGTGAAGGAGCTGATGCGGCGGTCGTCCTTCGGGCGCGAGGCCGCTGTGACCGGGGCGGCCCAGGTCGCGGCCTTCGCGACAACGGTCGCGGCGGCCTGGCACCGACCAGACCTCACCTGCATGATCTGGGGCCTCGGGGCCGCGACCGTGACGACGGTTGCGCTCTCGCACTTCCTGTCGCCGACGCGCTACCGGCTGCGCTGGAATCGGGAAGCCCGGCGGGATGCGGCCCGGTTCGGCCTGCCGCTCCTCGTCAACGGTGCCGCGGCCTCCCTGACGCTGTCCGACCGCCTTCTGATCGGGGGCGTGCTCGGACCGATGCCGCTCGCCTTCTACAACGTCGCATACGGCACGGCGCAACTCCCCCGGACCGTCATAGCTCGGTTCCTGACCAGCGCCTTCCTGCCGCTCTTCGTACGCCAGCGCGAGCAGGGCGGCGACGAGGCGGCCCTGTTCGATAGCTGGGCCTGGTGCCTGTCCTGCCTCGCCTTCGCCTATGGTCTCGCCCTCAGCCTCGTCGGCGACCAGCTTCTCGCCCTGGTCTTCGGCCCCGCCTACCAGCCATCGCGCTTCTTCATGGGGCTTGCCGGCCTCAGCGTCTGCGTGAAGCTTCTCGCGCTCCTTCCCGTGCCGGCCGCCTACGCGGCGGGAAATACCCGACTGGTCGCCTACGGTTCCATCCTGTCCGCGCTGGCGGTCGTTCCCGGCGCACTGGCGCTCCTCGCCACCCGAGACCTGACCCTCTTCCTCCTCGGGATGACGGTCGGGGATATCGTTGCGCTCGCCCTGCTCGGTCGGCGGGCAAGGCGCGAGCACGTCTTCAACCAGAATGCGGCCTGGTGCGCGGCGGCATGGCCCTCGCTGCTCCTGGCCTCGCTCGTCATCCTCACGTGGCTCGCGCCTCAGCTGACGCTTGCTGCCTGGCTCGGAGCGGGTCTCGCCGCACTCGCGGCGTCCGGGGCGCTCTATGGCCTTATGCTCAGCCGCTTCGACATCCGGCTGCGTATCCTCTTCTCGTGAGACCTGCGCCATGACCATGATCCTGTTCACGACGACGGACCTAAAGAGCGAGAGACAGGCCGACTTCCGTCGCTTGCTCGCGAGCGTCGAGGCGAACAAAGGCGTGCCGATCCGCCACCACGTCCTATTGCAGAATGCCGATGGCGAGGCGCTCGCCTGCTGGCGGACCGAGGCTCCCGGGAGCCGGTTCTCCGCCCTTCCGGGGCGGACCTCCTTGTCGGCGGCCCGCAACATAATGATATCGGAGGCTTCGGCGGAACAGGCGCCCGGGGAGGATGACGTGGTCTCCTTCCCGGACGACGATTGCTGGCTGCCGGACGGCTTCCTGGCCTGGCTCGACCGCACCTTCGCGGAAAGCACCGACCTTGACCTGCTCATCTGCGGCATGTCCCTCCATCCTGAGACATCTGCCTTCGGCGCCCGGGACGTCTTACCGGTCGAGGCTCGACAGGTGGTCCGGCTGTCGAGCTCGAACAACATGTTCCTGCGCGGCTCCCTCATGGCGACGCTCGGGCCATTCGACCCGGGCCTTGGGCTTGGAACGTCCGCAGGAGGAGGCGAGGACACGGACTATGCATTGCGCAGCTATTTCGGCGCGCGCCGGGTGGGCCTCATCGACCGGCCGCTAGTCGGGCACCGGACTGCCGACCGCGGCTCGGCTGCGAAATACTTCCGGGGTGCCATGACCGTACTCGCCCGCCACGCCAGTGCCCGGCCGGCGCTCGCACGGGAATGCGCCAGGAAGGTGCTAGTCGGGGGATTTTTCGTCGGCTCCGGGCGGCTCTCGGTATTCGAGTACATCCGCGGTTTACGCGAGGGCGCGGGAGCGCTGCTCGGGCGCCGCTCGGCCGCGCACGGGGGAAGGCGCCCGTGAGCGAACCGCGTCTCCGCCTGCTTTTCTGCGTCAACAATGGTTATCTGCCGCAGGCCGCCGTGGCTCTCTCGTCCGTTCTAGAAACGGCACCCGGCGCCCGGGTCGCGGCGACCGTCGCGGCGTTCCAGCGCAGCCCGTCGCTGAGCGACGAGGTCTTCGCCCCAATCCTCGCCCGATATCCTGGTTGTACGGTCCAATACTGCGACCTCAATCATAGAATCGTCGCGGGGCTCCCGGCGACGGCCCGCTTCCCACGGGAGATCTACACCCGCATCCTTCTCGGTCGCTTCATGGAAGCCGGTTGCGAGCGTGTCCTGTATCTCGATGCCGACGTCCTCGCCCTGGCCGATCTTCGCCCGCTCTTCCAGGCCTCTCTCGGGGGCGCGACGATCGGGGCGGTCCGGGACCACTTTCGGCTGGATCCCCAGGCGATCGGCTTCAGCGAGGGCGAACCCTATTTCAATTCCGGTGTGATGCTCTTCGACCTTCGCGCCTGGCGCGAGCGCCGAGCGGAAGCGCGCGTGCTCGAGATTTTGGCCCGGCAGGGCGAAAGCCTGCCCTGGCTGGACCAGGATGCCTTGAACATCGCGCTACGCGGGGAGGTCTGCTTTCTCGATCTCGGCTGGAACTTCCAGCCCCGATGCGCGGACGTGCCGGCCGGTTTCCTCGGCCTCTCCGAGCCGGAATACCGGGCGTTGCGCGCCCATCCACAACTTGTCCACTTCACCACGTCGCTCAAGCCGTGGAACGCGCCTGGCCGGATTCACTACAGCGATCGCTTCTTCGCGGCGGTAGCAAGGGCTGGACTCGCCCAACGCTTCCCTCGTCCATGGACGAGAAGCCCATCAGCCCTCATCGCCGGTGCGAAAACGCGGCTGCGGTGGGCCTTCCCAAGGGCGTTCCGAGCTGCGCGCTCGTTGCTGCGGCCTCGGGCGGCGGCGTTGATGTACCGGTCCCGCGCGCAGACCTGAGGAGGATGCCGTGGACCGACGCCGCGCCGGCAGTCCGGACATCAGCTATATCATGGCCGCGCATGATGCCGCGCCATGGGTGGAGGCGGCGATTGCCTCGGCCCTCGCCCAGCGGGACGTTTCGGTGGAGGTGGTCGTGGTCGACGACTCCTCCCAGGACGACACCCTCGTCCGTGTCCAGGCCTTAGCGGCCCGGGACTCACGGGTCCGCGTGACGGCGCTTGCCACAAATCGTGGGCCGGCTGCGGCGCGCAACGTCGCGCTGCGGGAAGCCCGGGGCGCCTGGATCGGCGTCCTGGACGCGGACGACCTCCTCGCGCCGGAGCGCAGCCGCTGCCTGCTCAACCTCGCCGAGGAGATCGGCTGCGTCCTTGTTGCGGACGACGCTCTCCGCTTCCTAGACCAGACGCCGGACGTGACCTGGCCCTTGCTCGGTCTGCTCCCCGGGACGGCACCGATCGAGGTCGGGATTGCTGAGTATCTCATGCGGAACCGCCTGACGGGAGGGGATGCGAATCTCGGTTTTCTGAAGCCGCTGATCAAGGCAGACTTCCTCGCCCGGCACGGGCTCAGATACGACGAGCACCTCCGTATCGGGGAGGATTTCGATCTCTGTCTGCGCTGCCTAGCAGCTGGCGCGGCGCTCACGATCCTACCGCAGGCCCTGTACCGGTACCGCGTCGTGGACGGATCCCTGTCACGCCGCTTGAAAGCGTCCGACCTCCACGCCCTGCAGAAGGCCTATACCACCCTCACGTTTCCACGTCGCCCGTCGCCGGATCTCGCCCAGGCGGACGCAGCCTATCGGGGTTCGCTCGACGACCTCCTGACCTGGACCGAGATCAGGGAATTGCTTGGCAGGCGGGAATGGGCCCGTGGGGCGGCCCTGCTGGCGAGAGGCGGCGCTTTCGGCGCCGTCGCCCGAACCCTGCCGGCCGCCTTGACCCGGCGTCTCGGTGCACGGACCTCCATGCGCGCGAAACAGGCACCGTCGTAGACGCACCCGTCAGGCCTTCGTCGCCGCCATACTCGTCAAGATCTCTGAACGGAGAAGAAACGCGGGTAGTCGGCGATGTATGTTCGGTTGGAAGCGGCAAGCGCCTCCCCAAAAGTTCAAGCGACAATCCTGAAATAGCCCGTATCTCGGTCCGCAACAGAGCTCGTGACCAGTGCATGAACTCTATTGCTTCAGCATCAGACTGCGCGATTTTGACAAAGAAAGCCACGGCCGCGCTTGGCCTCCCACGCCGCCGGCGAGCACGAAGACGTGGCCATCGACCTGGCCGGCCGCCCGGGCGAGGTATCGGTCGAGTTCCTGAACGACCTCTATGGTGGTTGGACGTCACCGACCCCAACCTCGAGGTCCAGCAGGTCAACCCGGACGGCCATGCGGTCCCGGGCTTAGCCGCCAGCAACTCTGTCAGCTTGAACGACGCCACGAGGCTCAGCTTTTTCCAACGGAGAGGCCCCCTTCCACCCCGACGGCTGGTGGTGAAAAAGGGGCCGAAACGTCCGACGTCTGGATCCGTCACCCCTCAGGGTTCGTCCCGAGAGTCCGGGTCGGATGGCTTCGTTCAATCCGGTGTGGAACACGATGTCTACTTCCGAGAAGAGCTGGGGCAACCCCGCTGCTGTTGTAACCCGCCCCGTTCTGGGCCGCGTCTCATGCGTAGGTTGCCGTGTTATACCCCGCGCCGTTGACGGCTTCGTCGCCGGCATGGGTCTCGCTGCCCCATCACATCTTGTGGACATATAGGTTTCGGTCCCCTGCCGCGCCTCCGTTGAGATCGTCGACGAACCGGATCGCGACCTCCTGCCGGCCGGGCGTGGCCTGAACGTCCAGGACGACCTCCTGCACCTGCCCCGCCGCGTGGGAGGCAGTCGCGACCTGGACCGCCGACCTGCTGGCCGTCGACGGTCACGATGAAATGCGGCGGCCCCTGATAGCTCACCGGAGACGCGCAGCACGAGAGGTCCGTCCGTCGAGGGAGCCGGCCCGTCGGGCCCGGACCCGGTGAACTCATCGAGGAAAGCGGCGCCCGCCTCGGGATGCCGGCCGCCATGCAGGGTGCCGCTGTAGCCCGCAGCATCGCTGTTCCAGTAATTGGCGTAGACCATGTCGTGCTGCGCCATCCAGTCCGCGAAACGGTGGATGTACTCGGCCGCATTGTCCGTCTTGACGCCCCACTCGGAGACGGCGGTCTCTTTGCCGTGCGCCGCGGCTAAGTCCTGGTGCCACTTGAGCCCGTAAGGCTGTGAGACCTTGTTGTGGAAGGCGACGGCCGGGTCCGCGGAGTCCCAGGTCGTATTGTAATAGGCGTCCATCCCGATTACGTCGACATATCCGTCGCCCGGATATGCCGTGGCGAGTTCATCGATCCGCCCAGATTGACGTCCCAGACGAACTTGAACTGGTTTGACACGGAGCGGAACGTGTCTACGAGCTCCCTGAAATCGTCGACAAGCGCCGCCTCATGGCCCTTGGCCGCCCAGGGCATCCAGTCGCCGTTGAACCCCAGCCGACGCGAACATAGATCGGACCCTGGCCGCTCTGGCTGGCCGCGAGCGCCTCGGCGGCCGCCCGGAAATGCCCGTTGAAGGCGCCGGTCGCGACCTGCTCCAGGCAGGTGCCCTCAACCGTTAACGGGACGGACAGGAGCAATCGCGCACCCGCGTCCTTCCCGAGGTTGATCTCGTATGGGATCGAGCTGTTGAACGCCGCCCAACTCCTATCATCAAGGTAGTCAGAACCTGGTCGACCCGGCCGGCCGAGCCAGACTTCCGCGGCATCGAGCGCAGACGCGTCGTTGCCGACCTATAAACCGAGCTTTGTCAAAAACGGCTCCGATCGTTCAACGTACATTAGCGGGGTATAGTGTCCGCCCAGGCTGCAGAAAATGAATTAGAATCCCTCTTATGGGAAGTGATAGTCGCGGATGATTTAACCGATACCACCCGATAAGTTTCAAAATTTGTCGCTGTTGCTGAACAAGCACGTCTGCAGCGAATGTATATTTATTCTGACCTCCAAATTTGGCTATCGGAATAGGACGAGGCGGCCCGCTAATCACCCACGTGGCTAACGGTCGACGGCCGACCGAAGCTTGCCGATTGCGCGACCCGGGCGGATTGGACAGCCTCGTGCACATGCAGAACACGCTCGCCGAAAGGCTGCAGAGAGTCCGGGGGCGGGGCGCCTCGATCGGGGACGCGCCGGCTTTCGTCGCCCGTCACCGGCGGATTGCCCGTTGAGAGAGCGTCTTGCGTGTTTGTTCAATCCTGCCGTCGTTGGTTCGTTTGCGTGCCAGCCGAGTTCCAAACCGGATCGGCACGATGAATGCCGTCCGAATTACGGCAGTGACGGCCGTATTGCTTCGTACTGCCTGTGGAACCCACGCAATGGGCTGCTGGTTCACCCGGTACGGTTAACGGCTGCGTGTCATGACGGTCTTGCTATCACCCTCAGGTTCCCGACGAACAGGACGGTTGGCGCGCATTGCCGACAATATCCTCATTTGGACGCCGCCATCCATCTTCGCGGCAAGCGCCTGGGGTCTACGATGGGCCTACATATGGGCTCTCGTCATAGGCGGACAGACGCTGCTGATGACGAAGTTCGGGCGGGATCTTCGCCATTTGGTCCTTAGGGGACGGTGGCCGACAACATTTCGCCCCTGGTTATTCGGGCTACCTCTCGCCATAGTGATGAGCCTGCTGTTCTTCGGGCCGCCGTTTGCGCTCATCTACCTTGCGGTGGCATGGCTAACCGATCGGAGCATCGCTTTCTGACGTTCCTTGCGGCATCCTATTCATTTCTCCGGGACGTGGCCCGGTCCAGAGCGTAACGATTTCCCGAAACGCTCCAGTCTGGCTCCCTTGGAGTTGGATCGTCAGCACTGGCAGCGCCGGTCGAGCCGGAGCTTCTCCTCCTCGACGAACCTCTGTCCAATCTGGATGCGCAATTGCGCGTGCAGGTGCGGCGCGAACTCCGGACATGCAGCGCCGCTGGGCATGACGACGGTCTTCGTCACACATGACCAGGAGGAGGCGAACACCATTTGCGACAGGATCGCCGTCATGCGCGGCGGCGTGATCCAGCAGGTCGGAACCCCCGTTGAGCTCTTGGTCTGCCCCCTGAGAAGTGGTCCTCCCTGAGGTATGGCTTCGAGCCATGTGGAGGACTGATCGATGTCGAGGAAGCGGCACAAGCCTGAGGAGATCGTCGCGAAGCTGCGGCAGGTTGAGGTCCTGACGGCGCAGGGGCGGACGAACGCGGAGGCGATCCGGTCGATCGGGGTCACGGAGGTGACGTTCTATCGCTGGCGTCAGGAATACGGTGGGCTGAAGGGCGACCAGGTGAAGCGCCTGAAGGAGCTTGAAGCCGATAACACACGGCTCCGCGTGCCGTCTCGGACCTCCCGCTCGAGAAGCTGATCCTGCGCGAGGCTGCCTCGGGAAGCTGGTAAGCCCCGCCCGTCGCCGCGCCTGCGGCGAACATGTGGTCGCCGAGCACGACGTGTCCGAGCGCATGGCCTGCCGTATGCTCGGACAGCACCGCTCGACGCAGCGCAAGTTCCGACGACCCCGGACGACGAGGCGGCTCTGACGGCCGACATCGTCGCGCTCGCCATCCAGTACGGCCGTTACGGCTATCGTCGGATCGCCGCCGTGCTGCGGGCTGCCGGCTGGACAGCTCCGCCGCCCACTGAGCTTCGCTCACCTTCGCGCGTTTGCTGATAGCGCGTTCAGAGAATAGGAGGGCATCGCGTCTTCGTCGCACCAGGTCAGTCATCGGCCGCGGCACAACTTCTCTAGCAGGCTGTTGAAGAACCCGCTCGCGCCGGCTGCTCGGCCGTGGTTCACTCTGGCCCGTGCTGCTGTCGGGAGGGCGGATTGCGAGGGTCAGACGAGCG
>NZ_CAXTAZ010000069.1:0-20772 GCF_964242715.1 uncultured Enterovirga sp. | reverse complement strand
ACGATCATCAAGGAGCGTCCGGACGCGATCCTGGTCAACGAGGGCGCCAACACGCTCGACCTCGCGCGCGGCATCATCGACATGTACCGGCCGCGCAAGCGCATCGATGTCGGCACCTGGGGCATCATGGGCATCGGCATGGGCTATTCGATCGCGGCCGCGATCGAGACCGGACATCCGGTTCTCGCCGTCGAGGGCGACTCGGCCTTCGGCTTCTCCGGGATGGAGGTGGAGACGATCTGCCGGTACGGGCTGCCGATCTGCATCGTCGTGTTCAACAACGACGGCATCTATCGCGGCACCGACGTCAATGCGGCGGGCTCCGATCCCGCGACGACCGTGTTCGTCAAGGGCGCGCGCTACGACAAGATGATCGAGGCCTTCGGCGGCACCGGCGTGAACGCCACCTCTCCGGACGAGCTCAAACGCGCCGTCAACGAGGCGATGGATTCCGGCAAGCCGACCCTGATCAACGCGGTGATCGACCCCGCCGCCGGCAGCGAAAGCGGCCGGATCGGCAATCTCAACCCCCAGAGCGCGGTGAAGCGGAAGCCGAAGCCGGAAGGCTCGGAAGTCCGGGCTCCCGGCGTGGCCTGACGGACGAACTCGTCCGACGGCATTCCATCAAAACTCGAGAGGAACGACGATGAGCAAGGCACTGGACGGGGTCCGCATCCTCGATTTCACCCATGTGCAATCCGGCCCGACCTGCACGCAGCTCCTCGCGTGGTTCGGGGCGGACGTGATCAAGGTCGAGCGGCCGGGAGTGGGCGACATCACCCGCGGCCAGCTTCAGGACGTGAAGGGGGCCGACAGCCTCTATTTCACGATGCTGAACTCGAACAAGCGCTCCATCACGATCGATTCCAAGAACCCGAAGGGCAAGGAAGTCCTTGAGGCCCTCATCAAGCAATGCGACGTCCTGGTCGAGAATTTCGCGCCCGGCGCGCTCGACCGGATGGGGCTGACCTGGGCGCATGTGCAGTCGCTGAATCCTCGCATGATCGTGGCCTCCGTGAAGGGCTTCGGCCCCGGGCCCTATGCGGATTGCAAGGTCTACGAGAATGTCGCGCAATGCGCCGGTGGGGCGGCCTCCACGACCGGCTTCCGGGACGGCATCCCGCTCGTGACCGGCGCCCAGATCGGGGATTCCGGGACCGGCCTCCATCTCGCCCTCGGCATCGTGGCCGCGCTCTTCCAGCGCGAGACGACGGGCCGGGGCCAGAAGGTCGATGCCGCGATGCAGGACGGCGTGCTGAACCTCTGCCGCGTGAAGCTCCGAGACCAACAGCGGCTCGCCCATGGACCTTTGAAGGAATACAGCCAGTTCGGTGAAGGCATCGAATTCGGCGACGCAGTTCCGCGCGCGGCGAACGATTCCGGCGGCGGCCAGCCGGGCCGCATCCTGAAATGCAAGGGCTGGGAGCAGGACGGCAACGCCTACATCTACTTCATCACGCAGGCGCCGGTCTGGGAGAAGATCTGCGACGTCATCGGCGAGCCCGGCTGGAAGACCGATCCGGATTACGCGAAGCCGGCCGCCCGGTTGCCCCGCCTGAACGAGATCTTCGGCCGCATCGAAAGCTGGACGATGGCGAAGACCAAGTTCGAGGCGATGCAGATCCTGAACGAATACGACATCCCCTGCGGGCCGATTCTGTCGATGAAGGAAATCGCCGAGGACGAGTCGCTCTACGCGACCGGCACGCTGGTGCGGGTCCCGCATCCCACCCGCGGCGAGTACATCACGGTCGGAAACCCGATCAAGCTGTCCGATTCCCCGACCGAGGTGGTCCGGTCGCCGCTGCTCGGCGAGCACACGCAGGAGATCCTGCGCGACGTCTTGGGATTCAACGACGCCAAGGTCGACGAGATCCAGGCTTCCGGCGCGCTCGGTGACGCCCCGCAGAGGATCGCTGCAGAGTAGCGGGCTCACGGGCTCGGCGGCCGAACAGGCGCACCGCCGCACCGGCACCAGGCCCCTGCCAGAATTGGTCGGGGCCGGGGCCGTGGAGGCGCGGCCAATCCACGCCGAGCGGCCCGGAGCTGCGGCACTGCCCCGCGTACTTTGCTCAGGCTTGGTCGTGCCTTGTACGGCGGTGCGGAACATCCCAGGCCATCTTCCGCGTGAGCGCCGCGGAGAAGGGGCTGGCCTGGACCCAGCTCCCTACGCCCCTAACCCTCCCGCGCCGCTTCAAGAGTCGCGGGGATGACGGTGGGGATATTCGCAGCGTCGTTGCACCCCTTCACCGACCCCGCGCCAACGAGAGGGGGCATCGCCCGTCCGCGCTCTTGACGCGCTCGCAGGGCGATCCGGATCGCAATGCGATCAGGCCGCCGGCAGGGCGCCCTGCGGCGCCATCCGGCCCTTCAACGCAGAGATGACGGGCCAGATCAGCATGACGAGCGCGAGGGCGACGATCGAGCCGACGAGCGGGTTGGACCAGAAGATCGACAGGCTCCCCTGGGACAGCAGCATGGCCTGCCGGAACGAGCTCTCGGCCATATCGCCCAACACGAGCGCGAGGACCAGCGGCGCGAGCGGGTAGGACAGCTTCTTGAACACGTAGCCGATGACGCCGAAGATCAGCATCAGGAGGATGTCGCCGTAGGCATTATGGACCGTGTAGGCTCCGACCGCACAGATCACGAGAATGATCGGGGCTATGATGCTGAACGGTATCCTCAGGATGGCGGCGAAGAGGGGCACCGTTGTCAGGACGACGATCAGCCCGGCCACGTTGCTGACGTAGATCGACGCGATCAGGCCCCAGACGAAGTCCTTCTGCTCCACGAAGAGCAGCGGCCCGGGCTGCAGGCCCCAGATCAGCAGGCCGCCGAGGAGGCCGGCCGCGGTCGGTGAGCCGGGAATGCCGAGGGGCAGCATCGGCAGCAATCCGCGCGTGCCCGCGGCATGCGCGCCCGTTTCCGGCGCCACTACGCCTTCGATATGCCCCGTGCCGAACTTCGCGCCGTCCTTGGAGAAGCGCTTTGCGAGCCCGTAGCTCATGAATGAGGCCGGCGTCGCGCCACCAGGCGTGATGCCCATCCAGCATCCGACCGCGGAGCTCCGGATCATCGTCAGCCAGAGCCGCGGAAGCTGCTTCCAGGTTTCGAGCACCACCCGGGGATCGATCTTAGCCCGCGTGCCCTTGAAGGCGAGACCCTCTTCCATGGTGAGCAGGATCTCGCCGACGCCGAACAGGCCGATCACGGCGACCAGGAAGTCGAACCCCCGCAGAAGCTCGACCGAGCCGAAAGTCATCCGGAGCTGCCCGGTGACGGTGTCGATGCCGACGGCGGCCAGCGCGAAGCCAAGCGTCATGGCGGCCAGGACCTTGAAGGCGGGTTCCTTCCCCATCCCGACGAAACTGCAGAATGTGAGCAGATAGACAGCGAAGAATTCGGCGGGCCCGAACCTCAGCGCGAAGCGAGCGATGAGGGGAGCCAGGAAGGTCAGGACGAGAACGGCAACGAACGCGCCGATGAAGGAGCCCGTGAAGGCAGCCGTGAGCGCCTCGCCCGCCCGTCCCTGCTGGGCCATGGGATAGCCGTCGAACGTCGTTGCGACCGACCAGGGTTCCCCGGGTATGTTGAACAGGATCGAGGTGATGGCGCCCCCGAACAGGGCTCCCCAATAGATCGAGGACAGCATGATGATCGCGGAGGTCGGAGACATGCTGAACGTGAGCGGCAGCAGGATCGCGACGCCGTTCGCGCCACCAAGTCCCGGCAGCACGCCGATCAGGACGCCGAGGCCGATGCCGACGAACATGTAGAGGATGTTCATCGGGTCGGACAGCACGCCGAACCCGTGGATCAGTGACGTAAGCGCTTCCAACTGAACCTCCCCGTTGGTCGCCCACGTCTAGGGCGACCTCAACGTCCGCAAGTGTTTACGCGTGATCGTCGATCAGTAGCCGAGGGCGGCCTCGAGCGGACCCTTCGGCAGCGGCACCTTGAACCAGACCTCGAACATGAAGAACATCGCGATCGGAACAAGAACGGCGACCGGGACGACCTTGGCGATAGGGTATTTGCCGAGTCGGCTCATGAAGAAGGTGATGAACAAGGCTGAAGCAACATAGATACCGGTAAAGTAGATGCAGATGCAGTAGATGATCGTGGGTATGAAGACCTGAAGCACGAGCTTCAGTTGAGAGCGATCGACGAAGGTCGAGCGATCCGGTTCTCGAGACAGCAATGTCCGGACGATGGTGCCCAGGCTCGCAATCAACAAAATCGTGCCGATGTAGAACGGGAAATACCCCGCCCCGGGGCCATCCTCTCCCCAACCCGCCCCTATTCGCCAATTCTCGTACATCACGAGGAGGGCGAGCGCCGACAAGAGCCCGGCGACGACGATCTCCATCGTCCGCATGGAGAGCGTGGTTTCTGATCGGTCCGCTGACGCGTTCATGCTGAAAGACCTTGCCGAATGGACGCGAGTCAGGACCGTCTACTTCTTGGCCAGGAACCCAGCCTTCTCCATCAGGGTCTTGTGCTCGGTTGCCGCCTTCTGCAGCCATGTCTTGTATTCGTCGCCTGCCAGGAAGGTCGTGTTGAAGGCGCCCTTCTCCATGAAGTCCTTCCACTCCGGCGTTTCGCGGACCTTCCTGAAGAGCTCGACGTAATAGGCGATCTGATCCGGGGTCGCCTTGGGCGGCATGAAGATGCCGCGGAGCATCAGATATTCGATATCGAGCCCCGATTCCTTGCAGGTGGGCACGTCGCTCCACGACTTGCCCTCGCCGAGTGGCGGCGACGGAGGAATGCGCTTCGAATCGAAGACGCAGAGCGGCCGCAATTCACCGGCTCGCCATTGCGCGACGGCCTCGATCGGGTTGTTGACGGACGCCGTCACATGGCCACCGACGAGCTGCGCAGCGACGTCTCCGCCGCCTTTGTACGGCACATAGGTGAACTTGGCGCCGGTCGCCTGCTCGATGGCGGCCGTGATGATCTGATCTTCCTGCTTGGAGCCGGTTCCACCCATCTTGAACTGGTTGGGGCTGCCCGCCTTCACGGCGTCCACGAAGTCCTTCGCGGTCTTGTGGGGTGAGCTTGCATTGACCCACAGGATGAACTCGTCCAGCGCGAGCATCGCGACGGGGGTCATGTCCTCCCAGCTGAACGGTACGCCCGTGGCGAGCGGGGTCGTGAACAGATTCGACAGGGTGATGATGATCTTGTGAGGATTGTTTGGCGAGCCCTTCGCGTCCAGGAAGCCTTCCGCCCCCGCGCCACCTGCCTTGTTGATGACAACAAGGGCCTGGGGCATGAGGCTGTGCTTCTGTACGATGCCCTGGAGCACCCGAGCCATCTGGTCGGCACCGCCGCCCGTGCCGGCGGGAACGATGAGCTCGACCGTCTTCGTGGGTTGCCAGGCGGCATGCGCGGGCGCCGCGCCGAGAGCCAATGCGAGCGCGACTGCTGACCCTGTCAGGCGAAAAACCGACATTTATCCTCCCTGCGACTGCATGGCAACGTGGCCTGCGGTCGTCACTTACCCCATGGTATGTGGTATCCCAGAGCGGGGCAACAGGAGAATGGAGGTGGTTTTAGCCAAGCTTCTCAGACGTTAGTCGCTGGCCATGGCCCTCGTCGGCCTCTCCGCGTCAATGGACGATGCCCTGTTCACGCGGTGACTTGCGGTGTCGCTGTCTTCGCAGGCGCGGGCGAGCGGCCACCCGGCAACCGGCCGGTAACGCTGCGGACGTAAGAACGACCCGACGCGTGTCGGGCCTCATCCATGAATTTCAGTGTCGTGGATGCATCGGGGCTCCTGATCGCGGCGCTGCTCTATGTGCCGCTTCTCGTGCTGCCCGGCTTCGCGATCGCCGCAAGCCTGAATCTGCTGGGGTTTCGGGACCTGTCCGTCACGCGCCGGTGGGGCGTTGCGATCCTCACGGGCTTCTCGCTTCTGCCTTGGCTCGGCGCGACCCTGATCCGCTTCGCGGGCAGTCCCGCCGCACTCGCCGTCACGGCGGGGCTGGCCCTCGTGGGAGCCGCGCAGGTGGTGCGGCAGCGTTGCCTTCCGGGCTGGGGATGGAAGGGCGAGGGCTGGACTGCGCTCTGGATCCTGATCGTCGTCGTCGTCTGGATCGATGTCGATGCCGGCGGGGGCCTGAGACAGCCGATCCTGATCATCGACCTGGTCAAGCATGCGGCGACGACCTGGGCGCTCGCCGAGACCGGCGCCCCACCGATCGATCCCTTCTTCGCCCGAGAGGGCAGGGTCGGCTATTACTACTTCTTCTACACCCTGACCGCGCTCGCCGATGTCGTAGGCCGACCGCTGGTCGATCCCCGGGCCGCGTTCGGGGGCCTCGTCGTGTGGACCGGGTTCGGGCTCTTCGCCCTGCTCGACCGGCTGCTCGACCGCTCCGGCTTCGTGCGCGGTCTCGACCCCCTGCTGGTCCGCCGATGCTGCCTCGCGCTCCTGCCGGCCGCCGGGCTCGATATCGTGCCGGTCGGCTGGTCGGGCATGACCACGGGCGTCTGGATGCCCATCCTCGAATGGTGGAACGACCAAGTCTGCTGGTGGCTAACCTCGCTGATCTGGGTTCCGCATCATGTGGCTGGCCTGTTAGCGGCCTGGTTCGGCTTCCTGGTCCTCGCCGACGAGGCGGAAGGGCAGGGGAAGCCGGATGTCTGGCGCCTCAGCCTCGCGGGTGTCGCCTTCGCGAGCTGTGCGGGCCTTTCGGTCTGGGTCTCGGTCGGAGCCGTGGCGACGGCCGGCGTCTGGATGCTCTGGCTCGGCCTCGAGCGGAGGTGGCGGCCCGCGCTCCTCCTGGGGGCGGCCGGCGTCGTCAGCCTGATCCTCGCCGCGCCCCACCTTGCCGATATCGCGGCGAACCGGATGGATGCCCGGATCGGCGTCGGCTTCTCCATTCGGCGGTTCGGGCCGCTGGAGAGTCTCCACCTCGATCCGGTCTCCTCGGCGCTGGCACGCTTCGTCGTCCTCCCGTTCAACTATTATATCGGCTTCGGCGTCTTCGCCTCCGGTTCGCTCCTGTACTGGCGGATGGCCGGACGGACCGGTGCTCAGGGAAACGATGTCGCTCGGCTGCTGGCCGCGAGCGCGGGCGCGAGCCTCCTGGTCGGCGGGTTCTTCGCCTCGACCATCTTGGCGAACGACCTCGGCTGGCGCGTGGTGCTGTTCGCCCAAGCCGCCGCCTTCTGCTGGACCGTCGCGGCCGTGGCCCGCTGGATCTCGGAGCGCCGCGCGGCCGGACAGCCCAGGGCCCGGGCGCCGGCCTTCATCGTCGCCCTGGCACTCGTCGGCTATGCCGGCTCCCTCCACACGCTCGTCTGGCAGCGGGCCTATCCCTGGTCTGGATTTCCTGACACGGCCTTCATGAACGCGCGTCCCGACATCGATCGGGCGCTCCGCGTTGCCTATGGTTGGGCGAACGAGCGCCTGCCGGCCGCTTTCGTCCTGCAGCACAACCCGGCGCCCGGACGCGTGTTTGATTTCGGCCTCTACAGCCGGCATCGTGTCGGCGTCGCCGATCGGGAGGCCCAGCTTTTCGGCGCCCATCCCGACGCCGTACGGGAGCGCATTGACGCGCTGTTACCGGTCTTCTTGGTATCCGAGCCTGCAGCCTCGGTCCGCGAGCGCGCCCGAAAGGCCGGGATCGACATGCTGGTCGTGACGGCGGCCGATCCCGTCTGGCAGGACCGGACCTCGTGGCTCTGGAATGCGAAGGCCGCGTATGAAGACCCTCTCGTCCGGATGGTCCGAGTTGGCGATCTCTGAGCCCCCGGCATCCCGGGCGCGGGTTCCCGGCGGGCGGGGGGGCGTGCTTCGCGCGGTCGTGAGGACCGCCTTCTATCTCGGCACCGGCACCCTGGGCTTTGGCCTGTTCGCGCTCCTGGTCCGCTCGGGCCTTCTCGCGCAGGTCGACATCCTGTTCTACCGGGGCATCGCGCTTCTCGCCCTCGCCTTTGCGATCACCTGGGCCGGCGCGGCCTGGCTCGCCCGAAGGCTCGCCGGACGGAGGCCCTTCGCGCAGGATGGTCTGAGCGCAAGCGCCTTGTCGCTCGCCTTCAACCTGTCCTTCTTCGTTCTCCTGCCGGTCACGATCGACCGTTCGGTCAGCGTCTTCATGCTGGGCGAGATGGCCGCGCATCCGGCGGAGAGCTACTCCGCGCAGACGATGCGCGACGCTTTCGAGCGGCGTTACCTCGGCGAGTATCGCCAGATCGAGCGCCGTCTCGCCGAGCAGGTGGCATCCGGCAATGTCGAGCGGGTCGGGGGCGGGTACCGCCTCACGTCCCAAGGAGAAGCCTTCATCCGCAGCTCGCGCAGCATCGGGCGGCTTTTCGGGACCGATACGCGGTTCGTGGACCTTCGACCGGCCGAGGCCGGCCCGCCCCCATAGGCGCTTCCGCTACCCACGCCACCCCCGCTCATCCCGGCGAAAGCCGGAGTTCCGTCGCGCGCCCTGGACCCCTGCTTCCGCCGGGGTGGCGGAGGTTACAGGATCTGGGACAGGAATTGCCGGGTGCGCTCGTCCTTCGCGGAGGCGAAAAACTCGGCCGGCGGGCCGTGCTCCACGATGACGCCGCGGTCGGTGAAGTAGATATGCCCGGCGATCTCGCGGGCGAAACCCATCTCGTGGGTGACGAGAATGCAGGTCATGCCCTCCTCCGCGAGCTCGCGGATGGTGACCAGCACCTCCTTCACGGTCTCCGGGTCGAGCGCGGCCGTGACCTCGTCGAACAGCATCACCTGCGGCCGCATGCATAGCGATCGGGCGATCGCGACCCGCTGCTGCTGGCCGCCCGAGAGTTCGCCCGGATAGGCGTCTTCCTTGCCCTCGAGCCGCACCTTGCGGATCAGGTGCCGGGCCCGTTCCTCGACCTCGCGCCGGTCCTGCTTCAATACGTGAAGCGGCGCCATCATGATGTTCTGCAGCGCGGTCTTGTGCGGGAACAGATTGTATTGCTGGAACACCATCCCGACCTTGCGTCTCAGCGTCAGCTTGTCGAGATCCGGATCGTTCACCTCCTGGCCCTCGACCCGGATCGAGCCCGCATTGATCGGCACCAGCGCGTTGATGCAGCGGATCAGGGTCGACTTGCCGGATCCGGACGGGCCGATGATGCAGATCACCTCGCCCTGCATCATCGAGAGGCTGATGCCCTTCAGCACCTCCAGGGCGCCGAAGGACTTGTGCACGTCCCGGAGTTCGACGATCGGCTGGGCCGGGTCCCAGGGCGACGGCGGGAGGGGAAGGACGCTCATCGCACCTGGAACCGGCGTTCGAGGCGCGAGGTCATGAGGTCGATCGGGTAGCAATAGACGAAGAAGCAGAGGAGCGCGAAACCGTAGAGCGGTGCGAACAGCTCCGGCCGCCCGCCCTCGGCGGCATGGACCTGGGCGGTCAGCGTCAGCATCTCGGTCACGCCGACGATCGAGGCCTGCACCGTCGCCATGGTGACGAGGGAATAGACGTTCATCCAGGGCGGCAGCATCCGTTTGATGCATTGCGGCAGGATGATCATCCAGATGGTCTGGCGCGGCGTGAAGGCGAGTGAATCGGCCGACTCCCATTGCGTGGTCGGAACCGACCGCACGGCGCCGCGGACGATCTCCGAGACATTCGCCATCACGGGCAGCGAGAACCCGATGATGGCCTTCAGCCAGTCTGGCAGCGGGATCGTGACGCCGCCGATCCGGACCTGGAACGGGATCAGGAACATCGCGAAGAAGAGCAGCACCAACCACGGCGCATTGCGGAAGAACTGCGTCAGCACCCAGGCCACCTTCCGGATGATCGCCGTCCGGCCGAGCTGAGCGAGGCCGAGGCCGAACCCGGCGACCGTGCCGATCAGCATCGCAGCGAACGAGATCAGCAGGTTGAAGGCGAAGCCGGTGAGAAGGAGCGGCGTCCATTTGATGACGACGGCGAGCGGCGAGAGCGGCGCTGCGGTCGCGACCTGAGCCTGCGCGGCGCCGAGCGCCAGGCCGGACAGGGCGGCCACGATGAGGACGATGTGCAGGGGCCCGAGGCGAGGCGGCTCGACGGCGGCCGACCGGAACGGGAGAAGGACGGGGAGGTTCGTCGGGGAAGGCCGCGTCACCGCCCATATCCCGGAATGGCGAGGGCGCGCTCCCAGCGGTGCATGATCCAGACGAGGATCCCGACGAGCGCCACATAGGTCGCGAGCAGCACCGTCATCATCTCGGAGACGTTCTGCGATTCCGACCAGATCTGCTTCATGACGTAGAGCGTCTCGGGCACGGCGATGGCGTAGGCGAGAGTCGTCGTCTTGAGCAGGTTGACGAGGTTGTTGTTCAGCGAAGGCAGGCAGACCCGGATCGCGAGCGGCAGCACGATGAACAGGTAGGCCTTGAGCCGCGTGTAGCCGAGCGACTCGGCCGCCTCCAGCGTCGTGCGGGGCACGGCCTCGATGCCCGACCGGAAGATCTCGACATTGAAGGCACCGGCGAAGAGCGACAGCGAGATGATCGCCCATTGCACGTTGTTCAGGATCGGCTGCCGCAGCCCGGAGGCGTCGAAGCTCGCCGGCAGGAGGGTGCCGAGCCCGAAATAGAAAAAGAAGATCTGGACGAGCGGCGGCGTGTTGCGGAACAGCACGACGAAGCCGTTCACGCTCCGGCGGACGATGGCGAGCGGCGACCCCTGCAGCCAGGCGCCGAGCGCGCCGATCACGATGCTGATCAGGATGGAGACGACGCTGAGGTAGATCGTGGTCCAGAGCCCACGCAGGTAGCGCTCGCGATCGTAGGGATCGTAGAAGACGGTGAAGTTCAGCCCGGTCGTGTCGTAGAGCGTCCGGAACCAGTCCGCGACGAGGGTCATGCGAAAGGATCGCAGCTGCGCGATGTCCGGATGCTCGAGACGCTGCCACCTGCGTCTCCGCCCCCCTTGGGGGCGGGGGACCACCCGAAGGGTGGTGGAGGGGGCATACCACGACCTCGAACGGTGAGCCCCCTCCACCAGGCTTCGCCTGGTCCCCCTCCCCCAAAGGGGGAGGAGAACGGGTCCCGGCGGCTCGGCTCTGTCATCACCGCTCCCAGGACCAAGCCGATCAGACCACCCTCAATTCGTGGCCGCGCCCTTGCTCTTCTCGAACATCTTGGTCGAGTACTCCGTGGGCTCGATGCCCCACTTCTTCTCGAGCGCTACGACGGTGCCGGCCTTGAACCATTCCTTCTGAACGGCTTCGATCTCGGCCTGGAGCTTCGGGTTGTTCTTCGCAACCGCGATCATCCAGGGCGCTTCCATGATGCCCTTCAGCGGCATCGCGAAATCGCCCTTCCACTCGTCGTCGAGGAGCCGGCCCTGGATGAAGGTCTGGTCGTAAAGGTAGCCCAGGCAATTGCCCTGTTTCAGCGCGAAGAGCGGCTTCTCCGACCCGTCGAAGGCGACGATCTCGACGCCGTAATTACGGGCGACGTCGCGGTTGTACCAGGCGCCGCTCGTCGCGCAGACGGGCTTGCCCTTCAGGTCTTCCCAGCTTTTCACGTTGGCCTTCTTGGCCAGGAGCACGTTCACGAAGTCGGAGTAATAGGGCGGGTCGATCGCCTGCACGACCTTCCGGCGCTCCGCCGTGTCGGACAGGGTGGCGATGATGACGTCGATCTTGCCCTGGTTCAGGAACTCGATCCGGTTCGCGGAGACGACGGGCACGATCTCGAGCTTCACGCCGAGGCGCTTGGCGAGGTCGGCCGCGAGGTCGGGCTCGATCCCGACGATGGCGCCCGAGGGATCGCGGAAGCCGAACGGCTTGTAATCGGCCTTCGAGCCGACGATCAGCGTTCCGCGCTGCTTGATCGTGTCGAGCACCTCGGCCGAGGCGGCCGCAGCGCCTAACGCGAGTCCCGCCGCCGCGAGTGCGATCCGGAATACAGACATGGCCATCTCTCCTTGCCGCTCGACAGCGAGCGCCGAACGACCGGCCTGCCATCCGCATGCATTTACGCGAAGTGTCGTACAGAGACGCCACCCTGCACAAGTCACGCCACGCGGGACGAGGCCCCTGACGCGAACCGGGCCAGCGCGAAGGGCGCGAGGTCGACATCGCTCCGTCCCGTCGTGACGAAGGAGGCGACCGCCTCGCCGATGCCGGCGGAATGCTTGAAGCCGTGGCCGGAACAGGCGGAGACGACGAGGACCCGGTCCATCGCCGGGTGACGGTCGATGATGAAGCCCCGATCGGGCGTCAGTGTGTAGAGGCACGAGAGCGCGCGCTCGACGCGCTCGGTCGCCCCCGCGATCCGGCTTCTGACGTGCCGGCGAAACATCTCCGCCGACTCGGCCGGCGCGACCGCTCGGTCGACGGCATTCGGCAAACTCGCCTTCTCGTATTGCTCGGTCGCGACCTTGACGCTCGCCTCGCCCGGAAGGCGCGGGAAGCCGTACAGGTAGTCGGAGTCGCCGCGGCCATGCATCCAGATGAAGACGGGCCCGGTCTCGGGCACGGCCTCCGCGGGGTCGAGCGCGAACCAATGCAGCACCTGCCGCGAGACCCCGAGCAGGTCGGTGAAGGGCGCGCCGAGGAGATGGGCCGTCCAGGCGCCGGCGCAGCAGATGACCTGCTCGGCCCGGATCACGCGGCTCCCCGCCTCGATGCGGATTCCGCCGCCATCCTGCGTGATCGACCGAATCTCGGTGCCGGTCACGATCTCGGCGCCGAGTTCTCGCGCCTGCCGGAGCTGCGCCGCGATGCATCGCTCCGGCCGCACATAGCCGCCACCCGGCTCGTAATAGGCGACCTCGTCGCCGCGAAGACCGGTGAAATGCGGGAAGCGCCGGCCGACCTCGTCGCCGCGCAGAATCTCGTGCGGAATGTCGAAGGCGCGTGCGGAGTCGACGGTCCGGCCGACGAAATCGCGATGGCCGTGATGCGAGGTCTCGCCGGAGCCCGGCCCCATCACGAGGCAGCCGGAGGCGACCAGGAGCGTCTCCCCGGTCTCGGCCTCGAGCTCGCGCCAGATCCGGTGCGAGGCGAGCGCGAACGGGACGTAGTTCCGGCCTTCGCCGACCGCCTGGCGCGTGATCCGCGAATCGCCGTGGCTCGAGCCCTGCGCATGCGGCGGCGCGAACTGGTCGAGGCCGATCGCCTTCACGCCGCGTTTCGCGAGCTGGTACAGCGCGGCGCTGCCCATCGCGCCGAGGCCGACGACGGCAACCTCGGCGCGGAAGTCCTCTGCCGAGCTCATCCGTTCAGCCTGGCCCACATCTCGCGGTCGCGCTCGGCCGTCCAGACGACCGGGTCGTCGATGCCGGACGCCTCGTCGAAGGCCCGGGACACGTTGAAGGGCTGGCAATGGGCGTAGATGGCGTAGGACGCGAATTTCGGGTCCATCGTCTCGCGGCAGGCCTCGAATGTCTCCTTGAGGCTGCGGCCGCGCGCGACGGAGAGTTCCGCCGTGCCGTAGAGGGTCGTGACGAAATCCCGCGTCAGCGACACCGCCTCAGCGACGGTGGCGGCGCCCTGGAGCGCGTCGCCCCGGCCTGGCACGATGGATTTCGGGTCAAAATCGAGAATGCGGTTCAGCGTCGTCGGCCATTGCCGGAGCTTCGCGTCGCCGCAATAGCAGGCCGAGTGATACTCGACGAGGTCGCCCGTCAGCATGGTACCGGCATCCGGCACCCAGGCGACGATGTCGCCCGAGGTATGGCCGGCCCCGAGGCTCATCAGCTGCACCTCCCGCCGGCCGAGATGGAGCGAGAGCGCGCCCGAAAAGGCCATGCTCGGCCAGGTCAGGCCCGGGATGCTCTCGGCGTCGCGGAAGAGCCGGGGGAAGCGCCCGTATTCGGAATCCCAATCCTCCTGACCGCGCCCCGCGATGAGCCGGTAGGTCTCGGCCGAGGCGATCACGCTCGCCCCCGTGAAGGCTG
This sequence comes from uncultured Enterovirga sp., assembly GCF_964242715.1. Lineage (NCBI taxonomy): Bacteria > Pseudomonadati > Pseudomonadota > Alphaproteobacteria > Hyphomicrobiales > Methylobacteriaceae > Enterovirga > uncultured Enterovirga sp. Next base: position 6,892 of record NZ_CAXTAZ010000069.1, on the reverse strand, counting down.
AGGCGCCGAGCACCCGGACGGCATGGTAATGCGAGAGGACCACGTATTTGATCGGCTTGTCGGTGACGGCCGCCACGCGCTCGATGACCTGGCGGGCCATGGCGGGCGTCGCCTGCGCGTCCATCACGAGGCAGCCGTCGTCGCCCACCACGATGCCGGTATTCGGGTCGCCCTGGGCGGTGAAGGCGTAGATGCCCGGACCGATCTCGCCGAAGGAGACCGTCTTCTCGGCGAGGTCGCCGGTGGATGCGAATGCCTGGGCCATGGGCTCTCTGCTCCTGCTGCCGTCCTTCTAACGGAAGCGACCGACAGGTCTACGTCTGGACCCCGCTCATCCCGGCGAAAGCCGGGATCCAGCCGGCCGAGCTGGGCCCCGGCTTTCGCCGGGGTGATCGGCGTGGAGGGTCAGGCTCTCCCGGCGAGCCGCCGCATCGTGTCCCGGTAACGGCGCAGGACGGGTTCCCGCGCGACGTGCCGGCCCTCGCTCACCACCACGCGCCCGCCGGCCACCACGGTCGACACTGCCTCGCGCCCGGCCGAGAAGATCCAGGCGTCGAGCCACGTCTCCGGACCGGCCCCGGCGAAAGCCGGGTGGTCGGCATCGAGCAGGACGAGATCGCAGCGGCGGCCGGGAGCGATCGCGCCCATCGGTTGAGCCAGAGCCTGCGCGCCGCCTGCCAGCGCCTCGGCCAGAAGACGCTGCCCGGTCGACTCCGTGGGTTCGGTGGTCATGAGGTTGCGGCCGCGAAGGCAGAGGCGCTGCGAATATTCGAGCTGGCGAAGCTCACCGGCCGCGTCGATGTCGATGTTGGAATCGGTGCCGATCCCGAACGGCCCGCCCGCCGCGAGATAGGCCGGACCCGGGAAGATGCCGTCGCCGAGCGACGCTTCCGTGATCGGGCAGAGGCCAGCGACGGCGCCGGAGGCGGCGAGCCCCGCGGTCTCGGACGCGCTCATGTGCGTCGCGTGGATCAGGCACCAGCGGCGATCGAGGCCGGCCTTGTCGAGGAGCAGCTCGACCGGGCGCCGGCCCGTCGCGGCGAGGCATTCCTCCACCTCGCGGAGCTGCTCGGCGGCGTGGATGTGGATCGGCCCCTCGGGTGCGAGCGAAGCGACCGCCGCGAGCCACGCCGATGGGACGGCCCGGAGCGAATGGGGCGCGGTCCCGACCTTCGCGCCGGGAAGCCGGCCGGCATGGGCACGGGTGGCGTCGAGAAGGCGGGCGAAGCCCTCGAGGTCGGTCGCGAACCGGCGCTGGCTGTCATCCGGCGGAGCCGCGAATCCGCCTCGGGCGTAGAAGGAGGGAAGCAGGGTCAGCCCGATTCCAGCCGTCCCGGCCGCCGCAACGATGCGGCCGGCGAGTTCCGCCGGGTCGGCATAGGGGCGGCCGTCCACGTCATGATGGAGGTAGTGGAACTCGCCGACGCCGGTGAAGCCGCGCTCCAGCATCTCGACATAGGCGAAGGCCGCGATCGCCTCGACATCGTCGGGCGAGAGCGCGGCGAGGAAGCGGTACATGACCTCGCGCCAGGTCCAGAAGCTGTCGCCGGTCGGGGAACGGCGTTCCGCGAGACCCGCCATGCCGCGCTGGAAGGCGTGGGAATGCAGGTTCGGCAATCCCGGGATCGCGATCCCGGGGAGAGCCGCCGCCGCGGCCTGGTCACCGCGGGGCGCGTCCGGTTCGACGGCCAGGATCGTGCCCCGGTCGTCGAGATCGACCCTCACATTCCGGGCGAAACCGCCCGGAAGAAGGGCGTCGTCGAGGAAAAGCGTCTTGGACATGGCCGATCCATGGAGGGACCGGCGGCCCGGATCAACGGTCGCGGGCCGAAGTCACTCGCGGCCGAGAGCCAGGGTCTTGGGCCGCCTGAGGCGCCGGCTGGTGCGACGACCTCGTGCGGCCGTGTCCGAGCCGCAGGTCGCGAACAGGCATCCGAGAAGACCGGCGCCGGCCAGGGTGATGAGGAAGACTTCCACGAGCGATGCTCCAAAGCAACATGCCGGAACTTTAGAGGTCGCTGGTAAACGTATTCTCAACATTCCGAGGGGGCCTGTTAACCCGCCCTTAAGGATCCCTGGGGGGCGGGGCCCCCCGTCAGACGTCCGCGGCGAGCATCGCGTCCGCCCGGATCTCCTCGGTGAGACGGGCCTTCAGTTCCGTGAAGGCGGGCGTGGTCTTCACGCGGTAGCTGCGGGGATGGTCGAGTTCGACCGGCAGCTCCGCCTTGATGCGGCCCGGCCGCGCCGACATCACCAGCACGCGCGACGCGAGAAAGATCGCCTCCTCGATATCGTGGGTGACGAACAGCACCGTCTTCCGGTCGCGTTCCCAGATGCCGAGCAGCAATTCCTGCATGAGTGCGCGGGTCTGGTTGTCGAGGGCCCCGAAAGGCTCGTCGAGAAGCAGGATGGCCGGGTCGTTGGCGAGCGCGCGGGCGATCGCGGTGCGCTGCTGCATGCCGCCGGAGAGCTGCTTCGGCCAGTGCCGCTCGAAGCCGCGAAGTCCCATCCGGTCGACATAATGCGCAACCGTTTCGCGCGCGGCGGCAGCCGGGACGCCGCGCTCGGTGAGGCCGTAGGCGATGTTCTCGGCGACCGTCAGCCACGGGAACAGCGTGTAGGACTGGAAGACCATGCCGCGTTCCGGCCCGGGACCCGTCACCGGCCGGCCGTCGAGCAGCACGCGGCCCGTGGTCGGTCGATCGAGCCCGGCCACGATGCGGAGCAAGGTGGATTTCCCGCATCCGGACGGGCCGAGGACGGTGATGAAGTCATTCTCGGCGACCGCGATATCGGTCGTTGTGAGGGCCAGCACGGGCGCACCGCCACGCACGCCAGGGAAGGTCCGCGAGACACCCTCGACCAGAAGCTTGTGGGTCACGCGAGCCGCCACGGGAATAGGGCACGGTTCGCGGCCTTGAACGCGAAATCCGAAACGAGCCCGATCAACCCGATGACGATGATGCCGAAGATTATCTGGCCCGTCGCGAGGAGCGATTGCGACTCGATGATCATGTGGCCGATGCCCGACGAGGAGCCGATCAGCTCGGCCACGATGACGTAGGTCCAGGCCCAGCCGAGGACGAGGCGGAGGATTTCGGCGATGTCCGGCGCGTTCGCGGGCAGGAGCACGCGGCGGACGACCGAGCGTTCGGTCGAGCCCAGCGTATAGGCCGCCTCGACGAGGTCGCGCCGTGTCGAGCCGACGGCGACCGCAACCATCAGGACGAGCTGGAACACCGAGCCGATGAAGATGACGAGAAGTTTCTGCAACTCGCCGATCCCCGCCCAGAGGATCAGGAGTGGGATGAAGGCCGAGGCCGGCAGGTAGCGGGCGAAGGAGACGAAGGGTTCGAGCAGAGCTTCCACCGGCTTATACGCACCCATCAGGATGCCGAGCGGCACGGCCACCAGGGCGGCCAGGACGAAGCCTCCGAGGACGCGCCACACCGTCATGCCGACGTCGTGCAGGAAGCCAAACCGCGTCAGGAGCGCCCAGCCGTCCTGCAGCATGGTGATCGGGTCGGCCAGGAAGGTCGGCGAGACGTATCCGCCCAGCGTGGCGGCAGACCAGAGCGCGACGAAGAGGACGAAGAAGCCGAGGCCGAGCGCGGTGCGGGCGGTCGGCGAGACGGGTTCTAGAGGGCGCATCGGCATGGTCGGTTCTCTTCTCCCCGCAAGCGGGGAGAAGTCGAGTCGTTCGTCAGAGCGACCGGATCAGGGCGGCGGAGACATACCGGGTGCCGGCATGTGTCCTGACCCCTCACCCGGTCCGCGAGACCGCGGACTCGACCTCTCCCCGCCGGGCGGGGAGAGGCGGCACGTGGCTACTGAATGAACTGTGTGTCCGCGAGCTTGGTCAGATCCGGGATCTGCTTGATCACCCCCGCCTGCAGCAGGAGGTCCGCGGCTTCCTTGGTGAAGGTCATGAACTCGCCCGCGAAGAAGGTCCTGTTCGCGGCCTTGTCCTGCCAGCGCAGGTACTGGGCCGAGTTGCCGAACGCCTCAGCCGATTGCTTCACGTCGGCGCCCATGATCTCGTAGGATTTCGCCTTATCCTTGCCGATCAGGGCGAGCGCGTCGAAATAGCTGTCCGCGAGCGCCTTCGCGGCTTTCGGATTGCCGTCCAGGAAAGCCGGCGTGCAGCCGAAGGTGTCCATCACGATCGGGTAATCGAGGGTCGTGGCGACGATCTTGCCCGCCTCCGGCTTGGCCCGGACGGCCGAGAGATAAGGCTCGTAGGTCATGGCGGCGTCGTTCTGCCCGGCGATGAAGGCTTGGGCCGCCGGTCCGGGCTCGAGATTGACGATGGTCACGTCCTTCGTCGTCATCCCGTTCTTGTTCAGCATCCAGGCGAGCACGAAATAGGGCGAGGTGCCGGGCGGGGACGCCGCGATCGTCTTCCCCTTCAGCTCCTTGATCGAGCCGATATTCGCCCGCACGGCCATGCCGTCGGCGCCGTAGCTCTTGTCGAGCTGGAAGATCTGGCGCGTGGCGATCCCGGCGGCGTTCCAGACCACCCAGGTTTCGACCGTCGTCGCCGCGCATTGAATGTCGCCGGAGGCGATCGCGAGATGGCGGCTCGCCTGCGGCACCTTCTTGATCGTCACGTCGAGGCCGTTCTTCCGGAAGATGCCGGTTTCCTTGGCGAGCGTCAGCGGCGCGAATCCGGTCCAGCCCGAGATGCCGATGGCGACCTTCACATCCTGTGCGACGGCCGCTCCGGCGCAGATCATCGCCCAGCCCGAGATCACCGCACCCAACACACGCCGCGTCATACGTCCGCTCCTGCCACCGAGCCGGCAAGGCAACATGCGTGCCGCCGCAAGTCAACGCGAGGAGCACCCGATGGCGTGTCGGCCGCCGCCATGGCAGAGGTGCCGGATGACACCTGCCCCGGCCTCCATCGGCGATGCGCTCGCCGCGATCGACACCCCCGCTCTCATCGTCGATCTCGACGCCTTCGACTTCAACATCGCCCGCATGGCGGCTTTCGCGGCGGAGGCCGGAATCGCGGTCAGGCCGCACGCGAAGACGCATCGCTGTCCGGCGGTGGCTCTGCGACAGGTCGCGGCCGGAGCCGTCGGACAATGTGTGCAGACGGTCGGCGAGGCCGAGGCGATGATCGCCGGCGGGATCAGTGACGTGATCTGCACGAACGAGATCCTGGCCCCCTCGAAACTCGCCCGCCTGGCCGAACTCGCAACCCGGGCGAAGGTCGGCCTGCTGGTCGATTCCGCGGAAGGCGTCGAGCGAGCGTCGCGGGCGGCGGTCGCGGCCGGGTCGGTGCTCGACGTGCTGGTCGAAATCGAGGTCGGAATGGGCCGATGCGGAATTGCGCCGGGCGGGCCCGCGGCGGCCCTGGCCCGGCTCGTGGCCGATGCTCCCGGCCTCCTCTTCCGGGGGCTGCAGGCCTATAACGGACGCGCGCAGCACATTCGCACGCATGCCGGTCGCGAGGAGGCCGTCTCGCGGGCCGCCGAGGCCGTCCGCGCCACCCAGGCGGGGCTCGCGCGAGAAGGATTGGTGGCAGACGTGATCGCGGGCGCGGGCACCGGGACCTTCCGCCTCGAAACCGCGGCTAAGCTGTGGACCGAGCTTCAGGTCGGCTCCTACGCCTTCATGGACGGCGAATACGCCTCTCTCGAAGGAGAGGGCGGAGCGGTGCAGCCGGAATTCCGGCACAGTCTTTTCATCCTGGCCGAGATCGTCAGCGCGGCGACGGCAGATCGGGCGATCGCCAATGCGGGCCTAAAGGTGATGAGCACGGAGCAGGGCCGGCCCTCGGTGTTCGAGCGCCCCGACATCGAGGTGACCGGAGTGTCGGACGAGCATTCCCGGCTGGAGCTCTCCCTCGATGCTCCGCCGCTCGGCCTTGGAGACAGGGTGCGTCTTGTTCCCAGCCATTGCGACCCGACGGTGAACCTTCACGACTGGATCGTGGCGGTCCGCGGCGACGTGGTGGAGGACATCTGGCCCGTGACGGCGCGTGGCGCGAGCCGCTGAGAGGGCGTGACAACTCCGGCCCCCAGTCGCGGGACGCCGCGTTGCGGCGAGCGGCTGCCCGGTTTATAGCGGCCCCGCGACGACGCTCCGGCGGCGTCCTGCAGGAGTGTAGCTCAATTTGGTCAGAGCACCGGTCTCCAAAACCGGGGGTTGTGGGTTCGAGTCCCTCCACTCCTGCCAGCGGCCGCTCCTGACCTGAATTCCTGGACATCGGGATAGCTCGGCCGGCCAGGGCTGGAGCGGTCACCACCTGTCGACAGCGCCTTGAACTTGCGGTAATGCGGGGCATCTCTCCTGCGAGATCGGGTTTCGAGGGCGCGGACGACCGATTGGTCGCCGCGCCGTCTCGGTTGGCCCGAGTGGTTCGAAGGTCATGGCGAAACTTCAGACGACAACACCCGCTCTGGTTCCAAAGAAGAAGCCCCGCACGAGCCCGCTCGAGTTCCTGGCCCAGGTCAGGGCGGAGGGCGAGAAGGTCACGTGGCCGACCCGCAAGGAGACGCTGATCACTACCGCGATGGTCTTCATCATGGTGGTGGCCGCGAGCATCTTTTTCGTCACGGCGGATTTTATCATGCAGAAGGCCGTCGGCCTCGTGCTCGGCATCGGGGGCTGACGAGAACAACGATGGCGAAACGCTGGTACATCGTCCACGCCTACTCGAATTTCGAGGGCAAGGTGGCGCAGTCGATCAAGGAACAGGCGGCGCAGCGCGGGCTGGCCGACAAGTTCGAGGAAGTCCTCGTTCCGATGGAGAAGGTGGTCGAGGTGCGGCGCGGCCGGAAGGTCGATGCCGAGCGCAAGTTCTTCCCAGGCTACGTCCTCGTCCGCTGCGACCTGACCGACGAGGTCTATCACCTCATCAAGAACACTCCGAAGGTCACGG
>NZ_CAXTAZ010000068.1:0-21143 GCF_964242715.1 uncultured Enterovirga sp. | reverse complement strand
AAGGCGGAGATCCCCGGCTGGGAGGCCGCCGGCAAGACCGGTACGAGCCAGGATTTCCGCGACGCCTGGTTCGTCGGCTACACCTCGACGCTGGTTGCCGGCATCTGGCTCGGCAACGACGACGGCACCTCGATGAAAAAGGTGTCGGGAGGCAACCTCCCGGTCGAGGTCTGGAACCGGTTCATGCGCCAGGCGCTCGCCGGCACGAATCCCGTGCCGCTCCCGGGCTCCGGCGGAGCGCGCGGCGCACCCGCGGCAGGCCGAGGCGCCGGCGCCGCCGACCGCACCGGGTCGATCGCGGCGCGCCAGCCGGAGCCGTCGGCGCTCGACAGCATCCCGGATCTCCTCGGCCGGCTGTTCGGGCCGTAGCCAGGGAAGCTTCAGACCCGTTGCAGCATGAGCGCCGTCGTCAGCGAGGCCATGATCAGCACCACGGCGAGCGGCAGTGCCGAGCCGTCATGCCAGAGGCCGACCGCCAGGGTCGCGAGCGCTCCGACCGCCATCTGGCTGAAACCGTAGAGGCCGGAGGCCGAGCCTGCGGCCTCCGGATCGACCCCCATCGCGCCTGCCACCATGTTCGGTCCGCCGATCCCGATCCCGAGCGCATAGAGCAGCATGGTCCCGGTCAGGGTCGCCACGGACAGCTCGCCCGAAAGATGGGCCGCGAGCAGCAGGGCGGCGCCGGCGAAGCTGACGAGGTTGCCAAGGCGTGCGCCGCGTCGGATCTCCATCCTGCCGACCATGAAGCGCACCATCGCGGCACCGGCCGCCATGCCGAGCGACACGATCACGCAATACAGGCCGACCTCCTGGCCCGACCGGTGCAGCACGTCGATATAGAGGAACGGCGCGACGGACAGGAAGGCGTAGAGGCTGGTCCCGGCGCAGGAACCCGCAAGCGTGTAGCGGCGGAACTTGGCCGACCGCATCAGCCGCCGATAGCCCGAAAAAGCCGAGTTGATGCCGGATTCGGCGCCGGACGGGGGATGGGTTTCGGGCAGTGTCAGGACCACGATGAGGGTCAGTGCCCCGACCACCGCGGCCAAGGCGACGAAGATGGCGCGCCATCCGAACCAGGTCTCGATGAGTCCGCCGATCCCGGGCGCGAGCGAGGGCGTCAGCGTCATGCAGGCGATCAGGACGGCGAGCTTCTTCGCCGCGTCCTCGTTCGTCGAGACGTCCCTGACCATGGCCCGGCCGAGGACGAGGGCCCCGCAGGCGCCGACCGATTGCAGCACGCGCGCGGCGACGAGCCAGCCGATGGTGGCCGCCGGGATCGCGAGCACGATCCCAGCAAGGTACAGGGCGAGGCTCGCGATGATGACGGGGCGTCGCCCCAGCCGATCCGAGATCGGACCGTAGATGAGCTGCCCGACCGCGAGGCCGATCAGGTAGAGCGTGATCGTGAGCTGGATCGCGGCCGGACTGGTCCCGAGATCGCGCGCCGCCGCCGGCAGGGCCGGGATGAAGATGTGGAGGGCGACCGTGCCCGTCATCGTGACCGCGATGAGGAGGGCGAGGCTCGGGGCGGAGCGCCCGGCCGTGGCCGGACGTTCCCGATCGGAGGACATGAGAGGGTCCTAGCAGTCGCCGGGCCAAAGGCGACCGGCGTCCCGCGAATGGCGGCCCGGCCTTTCCCGACGGACCGCCCCCGGCCTCGTCAGTTGCAGGAGCGACCGAGCGCCGCGATCCCCTCGTCCAGGAGGTCCGCCACGTTCGGAATGCCGAGAAGGTAATCGGCTGTCGAAAGCGTCTCGCGCTCCCGCGCTTCCCGGCGCGCCTCGGACCAATCGTCCGGCTCGAAATCGCCGCGGCCGATCCAGGTGATCGCGACGATGTCGTGGCGCTCGTCGTCGTTCAGCCCTTCGAGGAATTCGCGGACCTGTTCCTCCGTGGAATCGTCCCGCCGGACGTCAGGACGTCGGTCGAGCCGTCGTCGATCGGGTTCGAGCCGGAATCGGGATCGGTCACACCTTCCTTCACGTCGATCTCGCGCATCCTGAGGATCAGTTCGCAGACCTTGTCGAGGGCGATGTCCATTCAGCGTCTCTCCATCCGCATTCGGGAGAGAATGCACGAGAGGGGCGCTGGTTCGGACGGAGCTCGCGGCCGGTCCGGGACCGGTCAGGCCGCCTGCGAGACCGACCCGCCTCGCCGAGCCGGAGCGTCCTGGCCGGCACGGCGCAGCACGAGGCCGAAGAGGAGGGCCAGCATCATGAAGCCGGCCGGGACGAGGGCGGTCAGGGCGAGCTGCCGGGCCGCGATCGGGGCGAACCAGCACAAGGCGAGCACGGTCTTCTCCCAAGGGGCGAACCCGTTTCGCATGCCGTAGCGGACCAGGAAGGCGATCGCCGGGCCGAGCAGCACCATGTCGTAATCCATGACATAGGGCGTCGCGAGGAGCGCCCCGACCAGCAAAGCCGCCGCTCGGAGCTCAAAGGGTGCGCGCCCATGCCAGAGCCGGAATGTCCCGGCCATCACGGCCAGCGTGACGATGCCCTGCGCCGCGTAGGCGAGCGCGATGCTGCCGCCCCAGGCCCGCACGGCCGAGAAGGCGCTCTGCATCGTGTGCCAGCCCGGCCCCCCTGCCTCCAGCATGATCGTCCGGGTCTGCCCAAGGGAGCCCAGAAAGGCGGTCCATATCTCCGGCCCGAAGACGGCGGCGCTGCCCGCGACGAGGACCGCCACGGTCACGCCCGCCGAGGCGATCGCCCGCCCATAGCCGCCGGCCAGGAGCGCGAGCGGCAGGATCAGCCCGAAATGCGGCTTGTAGGCCAGGAGACCGAAGCAGATCCCGGCCAGGATCGGCCGGCGCTCCAGCGCGAGAAGGCCCGCGCCGAAGAGGGCGGCTGTGAGAAACCCGTTATGGCCGTGGGTCAGGCAGACCAGCACCGCAGGGCAGCCGAGCGCGACCAGCACCGTGTCCCGGTCCGGCAGGATGCGGCCGATGACGAGGAGGGCCGGCGCGAGCGTCGCGACCTGGAACAGGACTAGCGCGGCGAGATAGGGGAGCGTGGCGAGCCCGGCTGCGAGGAGCAAAAAGGGCGGTGGGTAGAGCCAGCCGTAGAAGGGCACGGCCTCGCTCGCATGCGCGGCCTGCTGCACCCGGTAATGCGCGAGAAGGTCGTAGACCGCGCTCGCCCGGCCCTCGAGCGCCATCAGCCCGGCGGTCCAGACATTGGAGAAATCCGTCCCGAGCGGCCGGCCCCAGCCGTCGAGCGTCCCGGTCGAGCCCGCATAAAGATAGGCGAGCGCGGCGAGCGTCATCGCGATCGTCAGCCCGGAGATGACCCGCATCAGCCGACGGTCGAGCCAGACCCCGCTCGCGAAACGCTCCATCGCCGGCTCCAGGCGGCCGATGCCGCCCATCCCTTCTGCCCGCCGATCAATTAAGGGCATGTTGCGGCGGAGCCGGAACGAGGCGCGCCGCGGTGATGGTTCTTGCCCGCCCCGCCCTGCGGGACTAGGGTCCGGCGCCTCAAACCCCTTCCCCGGAGACGTCCCATGGCCTTCCTGGCCGACACCCTTTCGCGCGTGAAGCCCTCCGCCACCATCGTGATGACGCAGAAGGCGCGCGACCTAAAGGCGAAAGGCCGGGACGTGATCTCGCTCTCGGTCGGCGAGCCCGATTTCGACACGCCGGACAACATCAAGCAGGCCGCGATCGGGGCGATCCGGCGCGGCGAGACGAAGTACACGCCGGTTTCCGGCATCACGCCGCTGCGCGAGGCGATCGCGGCCAAGTTCAAGCGCGAGAACGGGCTCGACTACCGGCCGTCGCAAACGATCGTCGGCACCGGCGGCAAGCAGGTCATCTACAACGCGCTCCTGGCCACCCTGAATCCGGGCGACGAGGTGATCGTGGTCGCGCCCTATTGGGTGTCCTACCCCGAGATGGTCGGGCTCTGCGGCGGCACGGCCGTCGTCATCGAGGCGTCCATGGAGCACGATTTCAAGCTCCAGCCCGAGACGCTCGAACGGGCGATCACGCCGAAGACGAAGTGGATCATCCTGAACTCGCCCTCGAACCCTTCGGGCGCCGCCTATTCGCGCGACGAGTTGAAGAAGGTGACGGACGTGCTCGTCCGCCATCCGCATGTCTGGGTGCTGACCGACGATATGTACGAGCACCTCTGCTACGGCGATTTCGAGTTCGTCACCCCGGCCCAGATCGAGCCCGAGCTCTACGGCCGGACATTGACGATGAACGGCGTCTCGAAAGCCTATGCCATGACCGGCTGGCGCATCGGCTACGCGGCCGGTCCCGAGGAGCTGATCAAGGCCATGGATTTCGTCCAGGGTCAGCAGACGAGCGGCGCCTGTTCCATCGCCCAATGGGCCTCCGTCGAGGCCCTGAACGGTCCGCAGGACCACCTGCCGGTCTTCAAGCGCGCCTTCGAGGAGCGGCGCGACCTCGTCGTCTCGATGCTGAACCAGGCCTCGGGCCTGAAATGCCCGAAGCCGGAAGGCGCCTTCTACGTCTATCCCTCCTGCGCGACGACGATCGGGAAGACCGCCCCGTCCGGAAAGCGGATCGGCACGGACGAGGATTTCGTCTCCGAACTCCTGGAGAGCGAAGGCGTCGCGGCCGTGCACGGCTCGGCCTTCGGCCTCGGCCCGAACCTGCGCATCTCCTATGCGACCTCGACCGAGGTGCTGGAAGAGGCCTGCCGCCGCATCCAGCGCTTCTGCGGCGCTCTGCGGTAGGGACGTTCATCCGCGGGATGGCCGGGCCGAGACCTGACCATTCCGCGGCAGAGCGGCATACGCGGGGCGCTCGGGAAGGGCTTAGCCAGCGACCCCGACCGGCTGAAGCTACTCCACTCTTGCCTTCCCGCGCGGCCGGTGGAACCATGGTGGCAGCGCGCAGGCGACGCGCCGGAGGAAGACGCCATGTCCGCGCGAGTGCCGGCCGCACCGCCCGAGCGCGCTGCGACGAAGCCGTGGCTCGCCTCGTATCCGACCGAGGTGCCGGAGCTGATCGACCCTGACGGCGCGGGAACGCTGGTCGACATCTTCGACGAGACGGTGAGGCGCTATCCTGGCCGGCCCGCCCTTGAGAGTTTCGGGACCCGGATCACCTACGAGGAACTCGCCCGGCACTCGGCGTCGGTCGCCTCGTGGCTGCAAGCCGTAGGCGTCCAGCGCGGCGACCGGGTCGCAATCGTGCTGCCGAACGTGATGGCCTATCCGGCGATCCTGTTCGGGACGCTGATGGCGGGCGCGACCGTCGTGAACGTCAACCCGCTCTACACCCCCCACGAACTCGCGATCCAGCTCAAGGATTCCGGCGCTCGGATCATCTTTGTGCTCGAGAATTTCGCCCGAACGGTCGAGACCGTCGCCGGCGAGGTCGCGCTCGACAAAGTGGTGCTCGTGGCCCCGGGCGACCTGCTCGGCCTCAAGGGCCATTTGGTCAATCTCGTCTCTCGCTACGTCAAGAAGGCGGTGCCGGCCTATTCTCTCCCGGGCTCGATCGCTTTTGCCGCTGCTCTTCAGACAGTGCGGGGCAAGCCGCCGCGACCCGTCAAGGCCACGCTCGATGACGTCGCCTTCCTGCAATATACCGGCGGCACGACGGGGGTCGCCAAGGGCGCGACGCTCACGCATCGCAACGTCGCCGCGAACGTCATCCAGTGCACGGTCTGGATGGGGCCGACACTCGGCGACGCCCAGCACATCATGGTGACGGCGCTGCCGCTCTACCACATCTTCGCGCTCACGGCCTGCTGCCTCGTCATGGTGCGGCGAGGCGGCTGCCAGTTGCTGATCGCCAACCCGCGCGACCTTCCGGCCTTCGTGAAGGTGCTGAAGACCCGGCCCTTCACCTGCATGTCGGGGGTGAACACGCTCTACAGCGCGCTCGCCCGCGCGCCCGGAATCCAGGAGGTCGACTTCTCGAACCTGGTTCTATGCGTGTCCGGCGGGATGGCGACCCAGGCCGCGGTCGCGGAGCGCTGGAAGGCGCTGACGGGCAAGCCCGTGGTCGAAGGCTACGGGCTGTCGGAGACGTCGCCCGTGGTCTCGGTGAACCTGCTCGATATCGAGGCCTTCACGGGCACGATCGGGTATCCGCTGCCCTCGACCGACATCTCGATCCGAGGCCCGGACGGCGAACCCGCACCCGCCGGGGTGCCGGGCGAACTCTGCGTGCGTGGGCCCCAGGTGATGCGCGGCTATTGGAACCGGGCCGACGAATCCGCCAGGGCCATGACGGCGGACGGCTTCTTCCGCACCGGCGACGTCGCGGTGCTGCAGCCGGACGGCGCGCTCAAGATCGTGGACCGGATGAAGGACATGATCCTCGTCTCCGGCTTCAACGTTTATCCGAACGAAGTCGAGGATGTGGTCGCCTCCTGCCCGGGCGTGGCGGAGGTCGCCGTGATCGGGCTCGAGGACGGGCATTCCGGCGAGCAGGTGGCAGCCTATGTCGTGAGGCAGGATCCCACCCTGTCGGAGACCGACATCCGGGCCTGGTGCCGGGAACGGCTGACCTCCTACAAGGTCCCCCGTCGCATCGAATTCCGTGACAGCCTGCCGAAAACGAATGTCGGCAAGGTGCTGAGGCGTGCCTTGAAGGAGGAAGCTGCCGCGCAGCCTGCGGCCAAGGCGGCGTAGTCACGATCGTCCTCGCGAGGCACACGATCTCGGGAGCGGCGCTTCGCCCTGTAACCTTTCGGGGGTCCTGCGCGTAATCTCTCACGAGACATGCTGCGCGGCGGTTTCGTCGCGGGAAGCAGGAGAGCAGGATGCTGATCAAGACGCGACGCAGATGGGAGATCCGCGAGAGCGAGGCCACGCCCGAGGCCGTGTTCACCGACCGCCGCCGCTTCATCGCCGCACTCGGGATCGGATCGGGCCTGATCGGTGCCGGCCTCTGGCCGGCCCGCGAGGCCGCGGCCCAGACCCGCGACCCGACGGCCGACCTCTACCCGGCCAAGCGCAACGAGACCTACAAGCTCGACCGCGACGTGACGGCCGAGAAGTTCTCCGGCGATTACAACAACTATTATGAGTTCTCGACGTCAAAGACGGTGACGCCGGCCTCCGACGCCCTGAAGACGCGACCCTGGACGGTGAAGATCGGCGGCCTCGTCGAGAAGCCGATGGAGATCGGAATCGACGACCTGATCCGGCGCATGCCGCTGGAGGAGCGCCTCTACCGGCTTCGCTGCGTCGAGGCCTGGTCGATGGCCGTGCCCTGGACCGGCTTCCCGCTCCGCGCTCTGGTCGACCTTGCGAAGCCGACCTCGGCCGCGAAATACATCGTGATGCAGACCTTCCAGGACAAAGCGACGGCTCCAGGCCAGCGCCAGTTCTGGTATCCCTGGCCCTATACGGAGGGGCTGACGCTCGAGGAGGCGAGGAACGACCTCGCCCTGATGGTCACCGGGGTCTACGGCAAGCCGCTGCCGAACCAGTTCGGTGCGCCGCTTCGGCTTGCGGTGCCGTGGAAATACGGGTTCAAGTCGGTGAAGGCGATCAACGCGATCTCGTTCACGGCCGAGCGGCCCAAAACCTTCTGGGAGGGTTTGCAGGCCTCGGAATACGGCTTCTGGGCGAATGTGAACCCGGCCGTCCCGCATCCGCGCTGGAGCCAGGCCGACGAGCGAATTCTCGGCAGCAACGACCGGCGACCGACGCTCCTCTTCAACGGCTATGCCGAGGAGGTCGCGCCTCTCTACAAGGATCTCCAGAAAGAGCGCCTCTACGCCTGAGCGCGTGCAGTCGGGCCGAAAAAAGAGGCCGGGTCTCGCGAGAGATCCGGCCTGAAGGTTGAAAACCCGATCGGATCGGGTCTCCAGAGGGGAACAGCTGAACGGGCCAGCGAACCGGGCCGCCTACGTCAGCTGCAGCTAGTCTCGCCACGCGGGCCGGGACGGACAATCCATCAATTTCCCAGGGCGGCTATGCGCAATGCACATAGCCCGGTCAGTAGCTCCAGCGCTGCGCCTTGCCGACCAGGAAGTCGCGGAAGGCCTGGACGCGGGCGACGTTCCGCATCTCTTCGGCATAGACGAGATAGCTCTCGAGGGTCGGCATCTCGACCTCGCGCAGGATCTGGACGAGGCGCGTATTTCCGTCGACCGCGTAATCCGGCAGCACCGCGATGCCGGCTCCGGTCTCCACCGCCGAGCGGAGCGCCGGGATGTTGTTGACGACGAGGTGGTAGGACCGCGGCGACCCGGCCTCCCGCCCCGCCTTCGCGAGCCAATGCACCGACAGCAGGTAGGACGGCTGGTCGCCGCCGAATGAGAGGAGGCGATGGTGGTCGAGATCCTCAAGCGTCTTCGGTTCGCCGAAGCGCTTGATGTAATCGGTCGAGGCATAGACGTGGAAATGCACCGCGAAGAGCCGGCGCTGGATCAGGTCCGGCTGCGAGGGCCGGCGCAGGCGCAGCGCCACGTCGGCCTCCCGCATCGCGAGGTCGAGCTCCTCGTTCGTCAGGATCATCTCGACCCGGACATCCGGGAAGGTGTCGAGGAATTCCGCGATCCTCTGCGTCAGCCAGAGCGAGCCGATCCCGACCGTCGTCGTCACCTTGAGAACGCCGGACGGGCGCTCGCTCGTTTCCTCGAGGCGGGCGCGGGTATTCTCCAGCCGCAGCCGCATGTCGCGCGCGGCCCGGTGGAGGAGATCGCCCTGCTCGGTCAGGATCAGGCCGCGGGCATGCCGGTGGAAGAGCGGCGCCTTCAGCTCGCGCTCCAGCGCCGAGACCTGCCGGCTCACCGCCGACTGGCTCAGCCCGAGGTCATCGCCCGCGCGCGTGAAACTGCCGGCCTCGGCGACCGTGTAGAAGATGCGGATCTTGTCCCAGTCCACGGCCTCGGCCCCCGGCCCTCCGGCCCCTCTACTCCGCCGCCTCGCGCATCATCAGGTTCTGCGCCTCGAGGTAGCGCTCGGCCTCGAGCGCCGCCATGCAGCCCAATCCGGCCGCCGTGACAGCCTGTCGGAAGACGTCGTCGGCGACGTCGCCGGCCGCGAACACCCCCGGGAGGTTGGTCGCTGTCGAGCCGGGCGTGGTCTGAAGATAGCCGCCCGGCTTCATGTCGAGCTGGCCCGCGAAGATGTCGGTCGCCGGCTTGTGGCCGATCGCGACGAAGACGCCGTCGGCCCCGAGCTCTTCGATGCGACCGCTCTTCACGTTGCGGAGCCGCACATGGGTCACGGACGGGGCCGTGCCATGCGTGCCGCAGATCTCGTCGATCGCGGAATCCCAGATGACCTCGACGTTCGGGTGCCGGAACAGGCGCTCCTGCAGGATGCGCTCGGCCCGAAAGCCGTTCCGCCGGTGCACCACCGTCACCTTGGAGGCGATGTTCGCGAGATAGAGCGCCTCCTCGACCGCCGTGTTGCCGCCCCCGACCACGACGACCTCCTTGCGGCGGAAGAAGAAGCCGTCGCACGTGGCGCAGGCCGAGACGCCGAAGCCTTGGAATACGGCTTCGGAGGGCAGGCCCAGCCACTTCGCCTGGGCGCCCGTCGCGACGACGAGCGCGTCGCAGGTATAGGTATCGCCGGAATCGCCGGTCAGGACGAAGGGAGTGCGACCGAGCTCCACCTTCGTGATCGTGTCCGAGACCATGCGGGTGCCGACATGCTCGGCCTGCATCCGCATCTGCTCCATGAGCCAGGGGCCCTGGATGACGTCGGCGAAGCCGGGATAATTCTCGACATCGGTCGTGATCATCAGCTGCCCGCCGGGCTGGATGCCGGAGATCAGGACCGGCTCCAGCATCGCCCGGGCGGCGTAGATCGCGGCGGTGTAGCCGGCCGGGCCGGACCCGACGATGACGAGCTTTGCGTGTGAAGAAGCCATCTAGCGCTCCGGCCGACGATCAGGACCGGTGCAGGTCCAGCCCGCGCGCGACGGCCATCGCGATCTCGGGCGTCGTATCTAGCGGCTCGTAGCGGAAAGCTTCAAGCCGTCCCGCGAAGCGGCGCACAGCCCCGTATCGAACGAGCGCGTCGAGATAGGCCGTGATCTTGCGGTGCCCGCCCGAGGGCTCGAAGACCAGGACCGGTACGCCGGTCGCGCAGCTCTCGCCGACCATGTTGGTGGAGTCCGCCGTCGCCACGATCGCATCCGCATTCGCCAGGAGGGAGAGATAGGGGTTCTCCCCCTTTCCGTTCCAGAGGAAGTGGCCCGGACGGTCCCCGAACGATGCGAGCGCCTGCCGGAGAGGTCCTGGCGTGCGGCGGGAGGCCGTGATCATCAGCGAGGCGCCCTCGTCGGCAAGCCGGCGGAGATCCGACGCGAACCGCTCGGTGTCGGCGGGCGTGAAGCGATGATGCCGGCTGTCGCCCCCGACCAGCACGGCGACGCGCGGGTGGGAGAGCCCGGCCAAGCGCGGGTCCGGCGCACCACGCACCGTCGCGAGGCGTTCGGCGGAGATGCGGTGCGGGGCCGTCAGCGTGACGATGACGTTCGAGGCGCGGAGCGCGTCGTGTTCCGGAACCCAGATCAGATCCGCCGAACCCGCTCCCGTGCGGGGGTCCTTCAGGATCACCGTGAAGGTGCGGCCGCCGGATGCCTGTTTGATCCGGCGCACATAAGGAATCGCCCGGCGCCCCGAGGCGATGACGAGATCGGGAAAGGGCGGCGCGATCGGGCTTCCGGGCCGCCCGGGCGCCTCGCGCGGGTCGAGCGGACCCCAGGGCATCGCGAGCGCCAAAAGCGGGCGCGGCGCGACGTGCCGGCATTCGATCCGGCAGCCCAGCGCCTCCGCCACGCCGAGGCAGGGCGCCTCGTCACCGGCCTTGCCGTCCGTGAGGACCCAGGCAAGCCGCCTCACGAGGCGGCCCGGCTTCCCGGAGGGCCGTAGCGCATTCAGCCGAGCGCGCGCCGGAGCCAGCCGGCGAAATGGCCGGCCAGCGCGACGAGCCGGCGTCCTTCGCTGTCCGGGAGATACCAGGCACCACCCGAACTCGACGGAACGGCGGAGAGTTGGGGATGCCGCAGCAGCACCTCGCCCCGGCGGCCGAGGACGAGCGCCTCGCCTTCCAGGTAGTCGCTCTGCATCCCGGAGCCGCCGAACCGGGACGAGCCGCTTCCCGCATAGGCTCGCAGCGAAATCGCATCGACCCGCACGACGAGCCGTGCCCCGCCCCGCGCGAGCCGGTCGGCGAAGGCTTGCCTGAGCTCGGCCTCCAGCGCCGCCCGTACCTGATCTGCATAGCCGCCGAGCCCGCTCGCCCGAAGGGGCGCGACATCGACCGAGATGCTCCCGTAGGTGGATGGTGCGGCCTGGGCGAGCGCGGCTCGCTCGCCCATCGGGGCGACGGCGACACCGACCACACCCGCGACCACCGTTCTCCGATCGAACATGGCTTACTCCGCCGAGTCTCCCGCGCGACGACGGTTCACCCGCAGAACGCTACCCCGTCCGCGGACGAAGCGGAATGCGGCTAGGTTCTGACCAGCACGTTGCGGAAGGCCCAGGGCTCGGCCGGATCGATATCCTCGGGGAAGAGGCCGGGCCGGCCGTCCAGCGGCGTCCAGTCCGTATACCGGCCCACGACAGGTCCGAGATAGGGCATCTGGATCTCGAGGCAGCGCCGGAAATCCATCTCGTCGGCCTCGACGATGCCGGCTTCCGGATTCTCGAGCGCCCAGACCATGCCGGCCAGCACCGCCGAGGTGACCTGGAGCCCGGTCGCGTTCTGGTAGGGCGCGATGCGGCGCGTCTCCTCGATCGAGAGCTGCGAGCCGTACCAATAGGCGTTCTTGCCGTGGCCGTAGAGGAGCACCCCGAGTTCGTCGATCCCGTCCACGATCTCGTTCTCGTCGAGGATGTGCCAATCCGGCTGGCGCTCTCCCGCCTGGCCGAACATCTCGTGCAGGGACAGGACGGCATCGTCGCAGGGATGGTAGGCGTAGTGGCAGGTCGGCCGGAAGCGGACCGCCCCGTCCGCATCCCGGACCGTGAAGTAGTCGGCGATCGAGATCGATTCGTTATGCGTCACCAGGAAGCCGAACTGCGCCTGCGCCGTCGGCGTCCAGGAGCGCACGCGCGTGTCGGCGCCGGGCTGGAGCAGGTAGATCGCGGCCCCGCAGCCCTCGGCATGCGTGCGGCCATTCTCCGGCATCCAGGGCTCGAAACTGCCCCAGCCGAGTTCCGCCGGCTGCAGCCCCTCGGACACGAAGCCCTCGACCGACCAGGTGTTGACGAAGACGCGTCGCGGCTTCGGATTCTTGGCCCGCTGGGTGTCGCGCTCGGCGATGTGGATGCCTTTGACGCCGACTTGGCTCATCAGCGCGGCCCATTCCTCGCGGGAGGCGGGGTCGCCGGTCTCGACGCCGAGTTCGCCCGCGAGGTCGACCAGCGCCTGTTTCACGAACCAGGACACCATGCCGGGATTGGCGCCGCAGCAATTCACGGCCGTCGTGTCGCCCGGGCGGGCCCGGCGCGCCGCGAGCAGCGTCTCCCGGAGCGCGTAGTTCGAGCGCTGCTCCGGACCAGCCGACTTGTCGAAATAGAAGCCGAGCCACGGCTCCATCACGGTGTCGATGTAGAGGGAGCCGAGTTCCCGGCAGAGTTCCATCACGGCCAGCGAGGAGATGTCGACCGAGAGGTTGACGCAAAAACCCTGGCCACCGCCCTCGGTCAGGAGGGGGCTGAGGAGGTCGCGGTAATTCTCGCGCGTCACGGCCTGGTGGATGAAGCGGATTCCGCGCTCGTCCAGCAGCGCACGGTCGGCATCCTGCGGGTCGATCACGACGAAGCGGGCGGGATCATACTCGAAATGCCGCTCGATCAGCGGCAGGGTGCCGCGGCCGATCGAGCCGAAGCCGATCATCACGATCGGGCCGCTGATGCGGCCATGCACGGGCCAGGTGGTCATGCGAAACGGCTCTCCGAGAGGTTGAGGGCCTGACGAGGTCTCGTCTCAGGCGTATGACGGCTTCTTGCGAGGCCGGCCCCGGTGGGTCAACCGTCCGGGGACGTGCCCAGAAAAAACCGGCCCGGGAAGAAACTTCCCGAGCCGGTGCAAGTCTTTACTGACCGTGGAGGATGAAGCCTGAGATGGGCCGCCGTGTCGAGCATCGCCTTAGGGCTTGGTTAACCAGGGCGGCTTCGGGAACCGGGGCACGGCGGGAGCGCGCGACGGCGGCATGATCTGGGTCCGCCGCATTCTCCTCGCCGTCCTCGCGCTTCTTCTGGCGGGCGCGGTCGGCGCAGCCCTGACGACCCGTCGCGACTACGTCCCGATGCCGCTCGAGACGGAAATCCTCAATACGGAAAGGCTTCCCCTCGCGGCCGCCTACGACATCCTCGGGCGGGCAATATCGCGCGCCGAGGCCGAGACGCTGAAGGGGAGCGACCCGGGACGGAGGCTGCTTCTGCCGGAAGCCGGCGCGGTCGCGATCGACGACGCGCTCGTCCAGGCCGGGCGCGAGGCCTTCTACCGCGAGACCTGGGGCAACGAGGTCTTCCTCAGCGACGTGGTCGGGCTGTTCGACGGCGCCGTGTCGACGCTCGAACTCGCCCTGTCCCTCGCCGAGCTCCGGGGCAACGGCACGACCGATCTCCGCGTGCGCCTGTCGCGCGACGTGAAGGTCGGCCTGCGCCAATACCGGGCCGGAGAGATCATCTCGACCGGGCTCGACGTGCCGCGCGGCGAGTTCGTGCCGCTCGGCCTGCGGGCCTTCTACGACCGCGGCCGCGTCCGGGTCGGCGTGACCTGCGCGCTCTGCCATGCCTCGGTCGATCCCGCCTCCGGCCGGGTCGTGGAGGGCGCGCCGAACACGGACCTCGCCTCGGGACTTCTTCTCGCGCTGTCGGCCAACCCGTCGGCCCTGTTCCCGCAAACCGGGATCGGCAATCTCGACGCCTACCGGACGCGGCCCGACAACATCGTCCGGACCTCGACCGGGCGAAGCGATGTCCTGCCCGATCCCGAGGGGCTCGAACCCGCCGTTCGGGCGATGCTCGGCGCCTGGCCGCCGGGCAGTTTCGACACCACGATCGACGCCGCGAACAACCCGACCTCGATCCCGACCGCCTTCACGGCGGGCGCCCATCCCTATGGCTGGAGCGGGCAGGCCGCGATCGGGCCGTTCCGGGGGTTGTCGGCCCTCAACAACAGCATGCACGGGATGGGCGCCGACACGATGACGGCCGCGGTCGCGGCGCCGCAACTCCTCGGCATCGATACCGAAATCTATCTCGGCACGATCCTGCAGCGGGCCGTGTCGCCGGATTTCCGCTTCGACACCCGAGACGGCCGGAAGCCCTCCGAGCTGCTGTGGACGGCGGACCCGACCCAGGGCTCGCCCGGCGTGACCCACCTCGTCGTCCTGCCGAGCTTCCCGGCTGCAACCTACGTCACGACGAACAGCCTCGTCATGGCCCGACCGGGCGAGACGGTGAGCCGCCAGATCGATGGGCTCTCCGCCTTTCAGAACCGGCTCCGGCCGCCGCCCCTGCCCCGCAGATCCGAGCGGGACCGGGCCGTGATCGAGCGCGGGCGGGCCACCTTCGACCGGGCCGGCTGCCTCGCCTGCCATTCCGGCCCGGCCCTCACCTCGAACCGGGTCTGGCCGGCCTCGGTGATCGGCTCCGAGCCGAGCCGCGCCCGCGCATATGTCCGCACCGAGGAGGGCATCGCGAAGCCTGTCGTCTTAGCGCCGGATACGCCGGCGCCCGTGCCGGACGAGCCCCGGCTCCTGCCGGTGCCGGTCCCCGACGAGGGGCAGCTCAAACTTGGCTGGGGCCACAATCGCACGGGCGGCGGCTACAAGGTGATGCACCTCCAGGGCCTTCGCTGGAGCGCGCCCTACCTGCATGACGGCGGCGTCGCGGTCGGGCCCGATCCCGAGCGGCGGGCCGGCATGGCCGAGACCACCATGGCCGGGATCGCACCCGACCCCGCGAACAGCCTGCGGGCGCTGGTGGATCGCTCCTGGCGTGCCCGGGTGACGGCGGCGAACCGGACCTCGGCCACCGTCCAGCTTGCCCGCGTCACCGGCGAGGGCCATGCCTATTGGGTGGATGCGCAGGCGGGCTTCTCGGAGGAGGACCGGGACGCTCTCGTCGCCTTCCTGCTCTCGATCGACGGGCCGCTGCCCGAGCCCGCGCCGCGTTGAGCAACCGGCTCTTGCCTTGACGAGCGGTGCCGCCGGCTGCAAGCGGTGGCAACCGGTCCGTACGCGGATGGGCCGAGGGACCCGAGAGGCCTCAGCCGCGACCCTTCAGCCCTTCCATCGCCATGAACGCTGCCGAACCCGAACCGCTCGACGACATCCGCGAGGAGGTCCGCAAGCTCTGCGCCCGGTTCCCGGGGGAGTATTGGCGCAAGCTCGACGAAATCCGGGCCTACCCGACCGAATTCGTGCAAGCGCTGACCGAAGCCGGATACCTCTCCGTGCTCATCCCTGAGGAATTTGGAGGCTCCGGCCTCGGCCTCTCGGCCGCTGCCGCCATCCTGGAGACGATCCAGGAGGAGGGCTGCAACGGCGCCGCCTGCCACGCGCAGATGTACATCATGGGCACGATCCTCCGGCACGGCTCGGAGCGGCAGAAGCAGCTCTATTTGCCGAAGATCGCGTCCGGCGAATTGCGCCTGCAGGCCTTCGGCGTCACCGAGCCGACGAGCGGCACGGACACGACCTCGCTGAAGACCTTCGCGGCCCGGGACGGCGACCATTACGTGGTCAACGGCCAAAAAGTCTGGACCAGCCGCTCCGAACATTCGGACCTGATGCTGCTCCTCGCCCGCACCACCCCGAAGGACCAGGTCCAGCGCAAGACCGAGGGCCTCTCGACCTTCATCGTCGACATGCGCGAGGCGCTCGGCAACGGGCTCACGGTCCGGCCGATCCGGACGATGATGAATCACAATTCCTGCGAGGTGTTCTTCGACAACCTGCGCGTTCCGGCCGAAAACCTCGTCGGAGAGGAAGGCCGCGGCTTCCGCTACATCCTCGACGGCATGAATGCCGAGCGGCTCCTGATCGCGGCGGAATGCGTCGGCGACGCGAAGTGGTTCACCAGGCGCTCGGTCGAATATGCCAAGAACCGGGTCGTGTTCGGACGGCCTATCGGCCAGAACCAGGGCGTCCAATTCCCGATCGCCCGCGCCTATGCGCAGATGCGGGCCGCCGAATTGATGGTGCGCGAGGGCTGCCGCATGTTCGAGGCAGGTCAAACGCCGGGAGAACTCGCCAACATGGCCAAGATGCTGGCGGCCGAGGCCTCCTGGGCAGCGGGCGAGGCCTGTATCCAGACCCACGGTGGCTTCGGCTTCGCGGAGGAATACGACATCGAGCGCAAGTTTCGCGAGACGCGGCTCTACCAGGTCGCTCCGATCTCGACGAACCTCATCCTGTCCTACCTCGCAGAGCACGTCCTCGGAATGCCGCGCAGCTATTGAGCCGGGAACCGGAACAGCGAGTGCACTCTCCCCAACGGGGAGAGGGGGACGGCACAGCGCCCTTAACAGGCGGATCTGTTCCTGATTTCCGGGCTGGGGACAGCCGTGCGGAAGCCGTGCGCCGGACACGATCGGCTCTTTTTGCAGCCGGGATCGACGAAGCGGCACTCGATGCCAGGCGCCTCGTGGCACTCGCGACCAGGACAGACGCGATCGGGCTCGCAACCCGTCCCGAGATGCCGCTCGGCCACGATGGCGCCGCGCTCCTCCGGGATCACGTGCGCCGCCGCCTCGCGCACGAGCCGGTCGGCCGCATCCTTGGCGAGCGGGAATTCTGGGGCCTGACCTTCCGGCTCTCGCCCGGCACGCTGGAGCCGCGGCCCGACACCGAGACTCTGGTCGAGGCCGCGCTCGCGGCCCTTCGCGACCGGGGAGCCCCGCTTCGGATCCTGGATCTCGGCACGGGGTCCGGCTGCATCCTGGTCGCGCTCCTCTCCGAACTGCCGGAGGCCCAAGGGGTCGGGAGCGACCGCTCCCACGACGCCCTCCTCACGGCCCGGGGAAATGCCGAGCGAAACGGGGTCGGGGGCCGGGCGCATTTCCTGGCGGGCGACTGGGCGGCGGCACTCGCGACGCGCTTCGACCTCATCGTGTCGAATCCGCCCTACATTCCCTCCTCCGAGATCGCCGGGCTGGCACCGGAGGTGTCACGCCACGATCCCCTCGCGGCGCTCGACGGCGGTCCCGACGGGCTCGATGCCTACCGGGCCATCATCGGCGAGCTTCCCCGGCTGCTGGCGCCGCGCGCCGTCGCGGCGATCGAGATCGGGCATCATCAGGCGGCCGCGGTCGGCGCGCTCGCGGCAGGGCGTGGGCTCGCGCTTTGCCGGCTCGCCCAAGATCTCGGCAGTCGGGACCGCGTCCTCCTGCTTTCTCACGCGAGTTGAGCGAGCACCCCTTGCGGAGGGGAAAACTTCATCTATCTGAGCGACATTCGCAAAAAGCGCTTGTTGACAGCCTGCCGACTCGCTAGCGTGCAAGGCAGTCAACCAGAACGGTCCAGGATAAGTGCGGCGCACAGGCGAGCGCCGATGGACGGACGGTGGACGAAACGGGACTGAGCCGAGGGACGTGATGTCCGGCAAGGTCCATCGAATCCGACACTGACGGGCGATTTGGGGCGGCGGGCCTCGAATCGGCGCTGATGTGAGGTGGCGGCGCGGCGGCAGTGTCCGGCTTGCGCGAGTGCTCGTGCCTGCGAGAGCAACCAGCGAAGGTCTGAATCATCTATGAGACCAGGACAGAACAGGCGGATGCGTGGGCGCCCTCGGAATAAGGGCCCCAACCCGCTCACCCGGACCTATGAATCGAATGGGCCGGACGTAAAGATTCGAGGCACGGCCCAGCATGTGGCGGACAAATACGCCCAGCTCGCGCGCGACGCCCAGGCCAGCGGCGACCCCGTATCGGCCGAGAACTACTTCCAGCACGCCGAACACTATTACCGCATGATCGCGGCGGCGCAGGAGCAGTTCCGCCAGCAATACGGCATCACGCAGAAGGCCTTCGACGAGGAAGGCGGCGAGGAGGGTGACGAGGACGGCCAGGGCTTCGGCCCGGGTGGCTTCGGCGGCCAGGGCGGCGACGATTACGGCGACGGCCCTCCCTATCCTCCGCAGAATAACGGTTATGGCGGCGCTGAACCCCGCGCTCCCGTCGACCGCAGCGGCCCGCCCCCGCGTTACGACCGCAACGACCGCAACGACCGCAACGACCGCCAGAACCGCCCGCAGCAGCAGCGGTTCGACCGGAACGAGCGTTTCGACCGCCCGGCGGGGCAGGATCGCGGACCCCAAGATCGCGGGCCGCAGGATCGTGGTGGCGGCGGGTACGACCGTGGTCCTCAACCCGAGCGCTACGACCGGCCTGCCAACGGCGAGCGCCAGCCGGGCTTCGATCGCCAGAATGGCGAGCGCTACGACCGGCAGGATCGGCGCGACCGCTTGCCCCGCGACGGTGCGCCCCGCGATGGCGCCCCCCGAGAAGGCGGCCCGCAGGACGGTTCCCCTCCGCGGGAGGCTCGGCCCGAGCGGGAGCCGCGTTTCGACCGCGAGCCGCGGCCCGATCGTGAGCCCCGTCCGGAGCGTGAGCCCCGGGCCGAGCGCGAACCGCGTCCGCCGCGTGAGCCCCGCGCCGAGCGTCAGCCGCCATTCCGGGCCGAGGCCCGTTTCACGGCCCCCGACGAGGAGCGTGACGCGCCGGTCGCGGCAGCCCTGCCGGCCTTCCTGACGACGCCCGTCCGGACGCCGGTCTCCGTGGACAACGGGGCCGACACCGCCGGCCCGCCCGAAGCGGGCCCGCGTGACGCGGATCCGGAGGCGACCGGAATTCGGCCGCGCCGGAGGCGGACGCGCAAGGCGGAATCATCGGGCGAGGGTCTGGACCTCAGCGCACCGGGCGACAACGAATAATCGACCCCCTCAGAAGGGAAGCTCCGGCTGCCGGGCCGGAGCAACCTCGAGCAGGTCGCCGGCATTCAGGCGGCCGGAGCTCCGGATTTCGGCATAGATGCCGCAATCCATATGTCCGAGCGCACCGGCCAGCGTGCGGGGAATTTCGAGATCGCGCTCGCCGGTCACCGGGTCGACATTGGTCGCCGCACAGCGGACGATGCGCTTGGTCACGGCGAGGACGAGTCCCGACGGGGCGTTGATCTCCCGTCCGACGAGGTCGAATTCGGCCCAGGGTTCGAGGCCCTCGACGGCGACGTTCGCACGGAAGCGGAGCAGGTCGACCGGTCGCCCCACGAGCCCTTCGATGGCCCGCACGCTCGCCAGGTTCAGGATCGAGACGAAACCGCGTCGTGAATCCGTGAAGCGGAAGCCCGGCGGAGCCGTCAGCACCTTGGGCGGCCCCCGCAACTCCTTCGGCACCTGACGGCGCAGGAAGGCCTCGAAGGCGAGGCGCCCCGCATCCGTCCCGAGATCCGACCGCAACGCCTCGTGCCCGTCGATCTCGACCACCAGGGTCGCGGTCTCGTCGAGGTAGCGCGTCCTGAGACGCACGAGCGCCTCGTTCCGCATCAGCATCAGGAACTTGATCTTGGGCTGGTGCTGGGGCGCCGCGAGGTCGAACCCGCTCGGGCCGTTCTCCACTGCGTAGAGCCGATCTGCCGGGACGTAGTCGCCGACCGAGAGATCGAGCCCGGCCATGGCTTCCGGCGAAAATCCCTTGACCGGATAGCGGTGAAGCGACGCGACCTTCACGCGCACCGCCCGCGACGCAGGACGATCATACGCCGCCCGGCAGCGGATCCTCGCCCTTCTCCCGGTCCACCGGCCCGGTCTCCACCTCGACGTTGGAATGCTCGCCGAAGGTCTCCGGCGTCACGGAGGGCCGTTGCTCCATCTCGCTCTCAGGGATGGCGAGACCCATCTCGTCGTTGCGCTTGAGGTCGGCTCTCGCCTTCTCGGACTCGCTGCGGGGATCTCTCGGGTCGGGCATGTGGGTTACTCGCGCTGCTCGTGCACAGGTCCGCAGAGTGCCTGAGCATTCCGCCGCGAGGCAAGGCCTCCCTTGTGTCACTCGAATGCCACACTACATTCCCCGTACCGGTCGCCATCAGGGGCCGGCTTCGACGCGCCAGTGAGCCATCGCGAGGCGGTCGGAAACTTCTTGGGTGAGCCGCGCCGCAAGGCGGGCGGCCGGCCTGGCAAGGGGACGTGATGAATATCGAGAAATACACCGAGCGCGCCCGCGGCTTCATCCAGTCGGCCCAGATGCTGGCGATGCGGGAAGGCCATCCGCAGCTCGAACCGGGCCATCTCCTCAAGGTCCTGCTCGACGATCCCGAAGGTCTCTGCGCCGGCCTGATCGACCGGGCGGGCGGCCGCTCGGCGGACGTGCGGCTGGCCGTCGAGGCCTGGCTCGCCAAACAGCCGAAGGTGTCTGGCGGGGCCTCGCAGCCGCAGGCGACGCGCGACCTCGTCCGCCTGTTCGACACCGCCGAGAAGGCTGCCGAGAAGGCAAGCGACAGCTACGTCACCGTGGAGCGGCTGCTGCTCGCCATCGTGATCGAGAAGGATGCTGCCGCTGGCCGCATGCTGGCCGCCGCCGGCGTCACGGCGCAGGGGCTGAACGGCGCCATCGAGGCGCTGCGGAAGGGCCGGACGGCGGACAATGCCACGGCCGAGAACAGCTATGACGCGCTCAAGAAATACGCCCGCGACCTGACCGAGGCGGCCCGCGAAGGCAAGCTCGACCCGGTGATCGGCCGCGACGAGGAGATCCGGCGCACGATCCAGGTGCTGTCCCGGCGGACCAAGAACAACCCCGTCCTCATCGGTGAGCCCGGCGTCGGCAAGACCGCCATCGTCGAGGGGCTGGCGCTCCGCATCGTCAACGGCGACGTGCCCGAAAGCCTGAAGGACAAGCAGCTGCTCGCGCTCGACCTGGGCTCGCTCATCGCGGGCGCAAAGTATCGCGGCGAGTTCGAGGAGCGGCTCAAGGCCGTCCTGTCCGAGGTCACCTCGTCGGCCGGTGGCATCGTGCTGTTCATCGACGAGATGCACACGCTGGTCGGCGCCGGGAAGGCAGACGGCGCCATGGATGCCTCGAACCTCCTGAAACCCGCCCTCGCCCGCGGCGAGCTGCATTGCGTCGGCGCGACCACCCTCGACGAGTACCGCAAGCATGTCGAGAAGGACGCGGCTTTGGCGCGGCGCTTCCAGCCCGTCTTCGTGTCCGAGCCGACGGTCGAGGACACG
>NZ_CAXTAZ010000067.1:0-23564 GCF_964242715.1 uncultured Enterovirga sp. | reverse complement strand
GGCGACGAGGCCGTCCTCAAAGCCGTTCGAGAGCCTTCTTCAACAGCCTGCTAGGCGAGAATCTAGTCGAGCATGACCTGCCCGCCAAGACGAAGTCGAAATGAACCATCTCCTCGGCGCCGTTCCTCAGGCACTAGAAAAGGAGCTGTTCGAAAAATTCCGCGAGATAGAGCGCAATTTTAGAGAGCGAAGGTGGGAACCTGCCGAACTGAACGGCGGTAAACTATGCGAGGTTGCCTATTGTATCTTAAGAGGTCACATCGATAGTAACTTTCCCGTAAAGTCGTACAAGCCAGTGAATTTCTATGAGGCTTGCCAAAAGCTCGAGAAGGAGCCGGCGTCGTGGGGTCGCTCAATTCGTATTCAGCTGCCGCGCATTCTGATTGCCCTGTACGAAATTCGGAACAATCGTAACGTCGGCCATGTAGGCGGCGACGTTGATCCAAACCACATGGACGCGGTTTGCGTGCTGCACATGGCGAAATGGATGGTCGCGGAGCTTGTGCGCATTTTCCATGGCGTCTCCCTCCCCGATGCCACCGCGATGGTAGAAGCAATCTCGGAACGAGAAGTGTCTTTAATCTGGGACACTGGGAGTGTTCGCCGCGTGCTGGACAACAGGCTGTCGATGCTCGAGAAGACGCTCGTTCTATTGTTCGGCTCGACACAGCCGCTCAGCGAGTCGGACCTTATCAAGAGCCTGGAGCACTCTAATCCCTCGGTCTACAGGCGTGATGTGCTTCGCCGTGCACATGCCGATCGCCTCCTCGAATATGGTGTAGACACGAAGACGGTGAGAATCTCGCCGCTAGGTATCAGACGGGTCGAGACAACGATCCTCTCAAAGGCCCAAGCCTAACCCTCTTTTGCTTCACCGGGTTGGCGCGATCCCGGAGAGGCGCTGGCCGCCGACCAAAGCCCCTCCTCGCCCCTCACCCGGTCCGCGTGGCCGCGGACTCGACCTCTCCCCGCTGCACTGGGCGAGGCGGGCGCCTCAATGATTATCCCGCGGCACGCCCATCGTCTGCGCCACCCTTTGAAACTTCACCGCCCCCTTCATCACCATGCCCTCGTTGAGCTGGGCGACGTTGGCCCGGTAGAGCTCCTGCCAGGGGGTCTGCGAGGCCGGGAAGGCGTAGCCGCCGCGTTCGGCGAGGCTTTGGCGGCGGCGTTCCAGCTCTTCCGCTGGCAGGAGGATGTCGGCCGAGCGGGTGTTCAGGTCGATGCGGACGCGATCCCCGGTCTGCAGCAGGGCCAGGCCGCCGCCGGCGGCGGCTTCGGGTGAGGCGTTGAGGATCGAGGGGGTGCCGGAGGTGCCCGATTGCCGGCCGTCGCCGATGCAGGGGAGCGAGGTGACGCCCTGTTTGATGAGGTGGCCGGGGGGCTGCATGTTCACGACCTCGGCCGCGCCCGGATAGCCGATCGGGCCCGCGCCCCGCATGATCAGGATGGTGTGGTCGCCGATGCCGAGGGACGGGTCGTCGATGCGGTGGTGGTAATCCTCCGGCCCGTCGAAGACGACGACCGGGCCCTCGAAGGCGTTCGGGTCGGCCGGGTCGGCGAGGTAGCGGTCGTGGAATTCCTTCGAGATCACGCAGGTCTTCATGATCGCGGATTCGAACAGCGTGCCCTTGAGGTTGAGGAAGCCGGCGCGCTCCATCAGCGGGTCGCCGTAGGGCCGGATCACCTCGGGGTTCCAGGACGGCTTGTTCCGGCAATTGTCGCCGATGCTGCGGCCGTTCGCGGTGAGCGCGCCCTCGTGGATCTTGCCGGCGCCGATCAGCTCGGAGATCACGGCCGGGAGGCCGCCGGCGCGGTGGTATTCCTCGGCGAGGTAATGGCCGGCCGGCTGCATGTTGACGAGCAGCGGGATCTCGAAGCCGATCCGCTCCCAATCGTCGCAATCGAGCGGCACGCCGATGTGCTTGGCGATGGCGTTGATGTGGATCGGGGCGTTGGTCGAGCCGCCGATGGCGGCGTTCGCGACGATCACGTTCTCGAACGCCTCGCGGGTCATGATGTCGGAGGGTTTCAGGTCCTCCCAGACCATGTCGACGATGCGCCGGCCGGTGAGGTAGGCGGCCTGGCCGCGCTCGCGGTAGGGGGCCGGGATGGCGGCCGTGTTCGGCAGCGACATGCCGAGCGCCTCGGCCAGCGCATTCATGGTCGAGGCCGTGCCCATCGTGTTGCAATGGCCGGTCGAGGGGGCGGAGGAGCCGACGATGTCCATGAATTGCTGGAAGTCGATGTCGCCGGCGGCGTGGCGCTCGCGCGCCTTCCAGAGCACGGTGCCGGAGCCGGTGAGCTCCTTCTGCCAATAGCCGTTCAGCATCGGGCCGACATTCAGCGAGATCGCCGGCAGGTTCACGGTCGCGGCCGCCATCAGGCAGGCCGGCATGGTCTTGTCGCAGCCGGTCAGCATCACGACGCCGTCGAGCGGGTAGCCGTAGAGCACCTCGACGAGGGACAGGTAGGAGAGGTTGCGGTCGAGGCAGGCGGTCGGGCGCTTGCCGGTCTCCTGGATCGGGTGGCAGCCGAATTCGAAGGCGATGCCGCCGGCCGCCGTGATGCCGTCGCGCACCCGCTTGGCGAGTTCGATGTGGTGGCGGTTGCAGGGCGAGAGGTCGGAGCCGGTCTGGGCGATGCCGATCAGCGGCCGGCCGGAGCGCAGCTCCTCGGGGGTGAGGCCGTAATTCAGGTAGCGCTCGAGATAGAGCGCCGTCATGCCGGGATTGTCGGGATTGTCGAACCATTGCCGGGACCGGAGGTCTTCCGGCTTCATCACCCGCGCCCGCTCCGACATCCCGCCCGCTCCCGACCGTCTCGCGCGCCTCGCCGGGCGCGTCCCTGCGGCGGTTGTGCATCCTGGAACCGTTCGTGACAACCGGGCTGGAGGCGTTCCCTCCCCCTCGCGGGGAGGGTACGGCGCCCCCGGCTTGCCGCGGGGCCGCCCGGGACGGTAAGGCTCTGCCGCGGCGCGGCGGCTGCCGGCACGGTGAGACTTGGATCAGACGGCGTGGCGGTCGAGGGCGGGGCGATGACGGATCCGGCCCCGGGCGGAGCGCAGGCGGGACCCGGCGCGTCGCCTGGGCGCGGCACCTACCTCTTCCTGCAGGGTCCGATCACGACCTATTTCGCGGAGGTCGCCGACACGCTCGAGCGCGCCGGCCATCGCTGCCTCAGGGTCAATCTCTGCTTCGGCGACCGGCTGTTCTGGCGCCGCCCGGGCGCGATCAACTTCAGGGGCTCGCGCGAGGCCTGGCTCTCCTTCGTGGCCGACCTGATCGACCGCGAGGGCGTCACCGACATCATGCTGCTCGGCGAGCAGCGCTTCTACCACAAGGTCGCGATCGCGGTGGCGAAGTCGCGCGGCGTGCGGGTGACCGTGACGGATTTCGGCTATCTCCGGCCGGACTGGATCACGCTCGAGCGCGACGGCATGTCGGCCGACAGCCGCTTTCCGCGCGATCCCGAGGCGATCCTGGAACTCGGCCGCCGGGCGCCCGAGCCGGACCTGCAGCAGCGCTACCGCGACAACTTCCTGCTCCAGTCCGTCTGGGACATGGTCTACCACATCTCGAGCTCGCTCCTCTGGTTCCTGCATCCGGGCTACCGCTCGCACCAGGTGCACCATCCGGCGCTCGTCTATATCGGGACCGGGATCCACCTCCTGCGCATCCGCCGCAACGGCCCGATCGCCGACCGGCTGGTCGCCGGGCTCACGGCCGCGAAGACGCCCTATTACGTCTTCCCGCTGCAGATGGAGACGGACTTCCAGCTCCGGGCCTATTCGCCCTTCAACGACCTCAAGACGCCGATCCACAAGGTGATCCGCTCCTTCGCCGAACATGCGCCGAAGGTCTCGCGCCTCCTCATCAAGATCCACCCGCTCGATCCGGGCGTGCGCAACTGGAACCGGATGGTGCGCCGCTCCGCCCGGCGCTGGGGCGTGGCCGAGCGGGTGCATTATCTCGACGGCGGCTCGCTCGCCCATCTCCTCGACGGCTCGCACGGCGTCGTCACCGTGAACTCGACCGTCGGCATCTGGGCGCTCCGGGCCGGTCACCCGGTCGTGACGCTCGGGGCGGCGGTGTTCGACATCGAGGGCCTGACCTTCCAGGGCCCGCTCGACCGCTTCTGGACCGAGGCCGAGCCGCCCCACCGCGATCTCTGGGACGCCTTCGTCCGGGCGATCGCCGCCGAGATCCAGATCCGGGGCGTCTATTACCGGCGCGAGGGGCTGAACGTCGCCGTGGCCGAAACCGCCCGACGGCTCGCCGCGCGGGACCGGGACGAGGCGGACATCGGAGACGCGCACCTCACCGCATAGCAAAGACGATCAGCACGGCCGCGAGCAAAGCGGCCGCGTCCTCGATCAGGGCGGCCGGTAGGTCGCGGCCGAAAGCGGCGGCGAGGCGGGACCGGATCTCGGCTCCGCCGAGCGTGCCGATCACCGCGCCGACGACGCCCGCGAGCGCGCCGGCGATGAGCGAGCCCGCCGGCGCGACGAGCGCGGCGCCGGCGAGCGCACCGACGATCACCCGGCCTCCGAACTGCACCGGCACGGTGCGGCGTGGCGTCGAGGGGAGTTGGTCGGTCACGAACTCGCCGAGCGCGAGCGCGGTCGCGATCCAGGCCGTCCAGCGATAGCCGAGAAAGGCGAGCCAGGTGCCGCCGAGATCGACCAGGCCGAGACGCGCGGCCCAGGAAGCGGCCGCGAAGGCGACCATCGTCCGCAATCCGGCGACCACGCCGATCAGGAGGGCGAGCATGTAGACGACCATGGCGATCCGGCCTCCTCCTGCGTGGTGTGCCGCTCAGCTCCGGATGAAGGCGAGCAGGTCCGCGTTGAACTGGTCCTGGTGCGTCTGGGCGAGGCCGTGCGGGGCGCCCGGATAGACCTTCAGGATCGCGCCCGGCACGATCTTCGACGACATCATGGCGGCAGCGCCGATCGGCACGATCTGGTCGTCCTCGCCATGAACGATCAGGGTCGGCACGTCGATCGCTTTCAATGCCTCCGTGTAATCCACCTCCGAGAACTCGCGGATGCAATCGAGCTGCCCCTTGAGGCCGCCCATCATGCCCTGCAGCCAGAACGAATCCCGGATGCCCTCGGACAGCGTCGCGCCCTGTCGGTTGTAGCCGTAGAACGGGCTCGCGAGGTCCTTGTAGAATTGCGCCCGGTTGTCGAAGGTCCCCTTGCGGATGCCGTCGAAGACCTCGATCGGCAGGCCGCCCGGATTGGCTTCGGTCTTCAGCATCAGCGGCGGCACGGCGCCCAGGAGCACCACCTTGGCGATCCGGCTCGTGCCGTGCCGGCCGACGTAATGGGTGACCTCGCCGCCGCCGGTCGAATGGCCGACCAGGACCGCGTCCCGAAGATCCAGCGTCTCGAACAGCTCGGCCAGGTCGTCGGCATATTGGTCCATGTGATTGCCGTCCCAGGTCTGGTCGGAGCGGCCGTGGGAGCGGCGGTCATGGGCGATGACGCGATAACCCTGCTGGCCGATGAAGACCATCTGGGCGTCCCAGGCGTCCGAACTGAGCGGCCAGCCATGGGAGAAGACGACCGGCTGCCCCTTGCCGCCATCCTTGTAGAAGATCGTCGTGCCGTCCTTCGTGGTGATCGTGCTCAATGCGGTCTCCTGTCGTGCAGCGCGCGCTCGCCGGCGCAGGCGGGCGAACGGGGCGACGCCGCGCCCCATCCAAGATCCGGACCTAAGCGGCCGACATGACGCGAACGCGTCAGGCCGGCAGCCCGTCCGGGCTCGCGCGTTCCGCCGCGAGATGCTCGATCGCGGCCCTGACGCCGCCCGTTCCATGCGGAACCCCGAGCTCGATGAAGGCGAGTTCGAGCGCCGAGAGACAGCCGAGGATCATGGGCTCGTTGATATCGCCGAGATGGCCGATCCGGAAGGCCTGGCCCCCGAGCGCGCCGAGCCCGCCCGCGACCGAGACGCCGAGCGTCTCGCGCGTGTGGGTGCGGATCCGGTCGGCGATCCCGCCCGCGACGCGGATCGCCGTGACGGTCACGGCGCGCTGCTCCCGAATCGGTGCGTTGAAGGAGAAGGCGCCGGCCTCGCCCCAGACCTCGACCGTCCGATGAACCGCGCCCGCGATACGCCGGTGCCGTGCCTGGATTGCCGGCAGGCCCTGCTCCCGGATCAGATCCAGGGCCGCCCGGAGCCCGAACATGAGTTGCTCCGGCATGGTGCCGTTGAACTTCATGTAGGATTCCTCGCCGAGGCGGGGCCCCCAATCCCAGTAGCGCTGGTGGCGCGGCAGCCGGGCCGACATCTCGACCGCGCGGTCGTTCGCGGCCAGGATCGCGAGGCCCGGCGGGCACATCAGCGCCTTCTGCGAGGCCGCGATGGCGACGTCGACGCCCCAGGCATCCATCTCGAAGGGCATCGCGGCGAGCGACGCGATGGTGTCGGCGACGAGGAAAGCCGGATGGCCGGCGGCATCGATCGCGGCCCGGATCGCCGGGATGTCGTTCGCGATCGCGGTCCCGGTATCGACCTGGACGGCGAGCACCGCCTTGATCCGGCCGGCCTTGTCGTCGCGCAGATGCCGCTCGACCTCGTGCGGGTCGATCGCGTGCCGCCAATCGCCCTCGATCACCTCGACCGTGAGCCCGAGCGCGCGGGCATGGTCGGCCCAGCTATTCGAGAAATGCCCGACCTCGGGGACGAGGACGACGTCGCCCGGCACGCAGAGATTCGAGAGCGCCGCCTCCCAGCCGCCATGGCCGTTCGCGGCATAGACGAAGACGTGGCCGGAGGTGCGGAACACGTCGCGGAGGTCGGCGAAACAGGTCCGGGCGATCTCCTTCAGGCGCGCATCGACGAAGTCGAGCGGCTGGGCATGCATCGCCCGCAGCACGCGGTCCGGGATGTGGGTCGGCCCGGGTGAATGCAGAAATTCGTGGCCGATCATCATCCTGTCCTGGGCTGCGGCTCGAGCCCCCGCCTACCTGATCTCGCGGCCCTCTGCCATGCAGGGACGGTCTCCGGCAGCAAGGGCCATCGTGGCGCCTTTGCGACTCGCCCGATCGAGGGCGCAGCGGCCCGAGGATACAGCGGGCTATTGCACCACGGTCAGCCGCTTCGCCGCCCGGGTGAGGCCGGTATAGAGCCATCGGGCACGGTGTTCGCGGAAGGCCCAGCTCTCGTCGAAGAGGACGACGTCGTCCCATTGCGAGCCCTGCGCCTTGTGGACGGTGAGCACGTAGCCGTAGTCGAACTCGTCCGACTTGCGGCGCAGCGCGAAGGAGAGCTCGTCCTCGCGACCCTCGAAGAATTCGCGCGGCACCTCGACCCGGATCGAGCGCCGCTCCTCCTCCTCGGGCGCGACGTCCATGGCGAGGCAGCCCTTCTCCTCGCCGGCGAGGCGCTTCACCGTGAAGATGCCGCCATTCAGCACGCCCTTCGTCTTGTCGTTGCGGAGGCAGACCAGCGTCTCGCCAACGGCCGGCATCGGGTCGCGGAAGCCGAGGAGCTGGCGGATGCGGGTCGTGTAGAGGCGGCGCGACTTGTTCAGTCCGACGAGGACCTGGTCGGCTTTCAGGATGGCGTCGGCATCGATCTCGCGGCGGGAGATGACACGGCTCTCGCCATATTGGCCGCGCTCCAGCGTGCCGCCCTCGCGCACCCGGATCGAGAGGTCGATGATCGGGTCGTCCTTGGCCTGCCGGTGAACCTCGGTCAGCATCGCGTCGGGCGGATGCTCGGTGAAATAGCCGGCCCCTTTCACCGGCGGGAGCTGGGCCGGGTCGCCGAGGACGAGGACCGGCGTGCCGAAGCCGAGGAGGT
This sequence comes from uncultured Enterovirga sp., assembly GCF_964242715.1. NCBI lineage: Bacteria > Pseudomonadati > Pseudomonadota > Alphaproteobacteria > Hyphomicrobiales > Methylobacteriaceae > Enterovirga > uncultured Enterovirga sp. The sequence continues at coordinate 15,747 of NZ_CAXTAZ010000067.1, read as the reverse complement.
CGCGGCCCAGATCCTCGTCGACCATCGAGCATTCGTCGATGACGATCAGCTTCGCCTTGGCGGCGGCGCTCTGGCGGTTGACGACGAAGCGCGGCCCGGTCTCGCCCTGGCCGCGCGAGCGGTAGATCAGGCTGTGGATGGTGGAGGCGTCGGGACAGCCCTTCTCCCGCAGCACGAGGGCCGCCTTGCCCGTGAAGGCCGCGAAGAGGACGTCACCGTCGACGGCTTCCGCGACGTGGCGGGCGAGCGTCGTCTTGCCCGTGCCGGCATAGCCGAACAGTCGGAAGATCGGCCGGTCCGCCGCCTCCAGCCAGCGGGCAACGGCCCGCATGGCGCCATCCTGCTCGGGGGACCAGCTCATGAGCGCGGCGTCGGGCGGAGGCGGGGGCGGTCGGGCATGGCCGGCTGTAGCGCAGGGCGCGGGCCGCCGGAACCCGGGACGCGACGAACCTGTCCAAGATGTCACGGCGCGGCGACACGGCCGTAAGCCCGCCTCCCGCATTCTCCGTGTTTAATCGAGGAGCACCGAGATGAGACGCATCGTGACGGGTATGGTCGCCCTGGTCGGCGTGGCGGCGGCGGCCGCGGCCGTCGCGCAAGGCGGAGCCGGCAGAGGCGATCCGGACGGCCCCTTCCGCGGTGGTCGCGGCGACCGCCCGATGATGAGCCCGTCGGACCGCGAGGCCTTCGCGGATGCCCGGATCGCCGCCCTCAAGGCCGGGCTGAGGCTTACGGCCGACCAGGACAAGCTGTGGCCGCCGGTCGAGGACGCGCTCCGGTCGCTCGCGAAGCAGCGCGGCGAGGCTCGTGCGGCGCGCCGCGAACGCTGGGCCTCGATGCGGGAGAGCGACCAGACCGATATCCCGGCCCGGCTCCGCTTCATGGCCGACCGGCAGGCCGCCTCCGCGGCCGCGCTGCGGCGCCTGGCCGACGCGTCGACGCCGCTCCATGCGAGCCTCGACGAGGGCCAGCGCCGGCGCATGCAGGTCCTGGCCCGCTTTCTCGGTCCGGGTCGCGGCATGAAGGGCGGAGAGGGCGGTGGGCACGAGCGCCGCATGCGGCGCGGCGCAGTCGAGGACGGGCTCCGCGACTTCGCCGAGTCGGACCGGCCGGCGCGGCCGGCGACCGCGCGCTGAGCCGGCGGCCGGGGCGCAGAGCCTCGGCCCAGGTTAGCGCCGCGATCCAGGCGCAGGAGCGCCAATACGGCTGCGGCTAGGGCTTTGCGCTCACAGCCGCCGCAGTGCCACCCGTTCAATCCGGTGGCTCGCGCCCTTGCTCAGGATCAGGCTCGCGCGCTGCCGCGTCGGGACGATATTCTCGCGCAGATTCGTCAGGTTGATGCGATCCCAGAGCCCCTCGGCGAAGTCGATGGCTTCCTTCTCCGACAGGGTGGCGTATTTGCGGAAGTAGGAGAGCGGGTCCCGGAAGGCCGTGTTCCTGAGCCGCAGGAAGCGATGCAGGTACCAGCGGTGCAGGTCCTCCTCGTCGGCATCCAGGTAGATCGAGAAGTCGAAGAAGTCGGACACGAAGGGGATCGCGGCCCCGTCGCGCGGGAGCCGGGCCGGCTGTAGGACATTCAGCCCCTCGACGATGAGGATGTCCGGCCGGTCGACGACGGTCTGCTCGCCCGGCACCACGTCGTAGACGAGGTGGGAATAGAGCGGCGCGAGCACGCTGCCCTTGCCGGCCTTGATGTCGGACAGGAAGCGCAGCAGCTTCGCGGTGTCGTAGCTCTCGGGGAAGCCCTTGCGGTCCATCAGGCTGAGCCGGGTCAGCTCCGCATTCGGCCGCAGGAAGCCGTCGGTCGTGACAAGGTCGACCTTGGGGGTGTTCGGCCAGCGCGCGAGCAGCGCCTTCAGGATGCGGGCCGTGGTCGACTTGCCGACCGCGACCGAACCCGCGATCCCGATGATGTACGGCACCTTGCCGGCATCGGCCTGCAGGAAGCGCTGGGTCGCCTTGAACAGGCCCTGGGCGGCCGCCACGTAGAGCGCGAGGAGCCGCGACAGCGGCAGGTAGATCGCGATCACCTCGTCCAGCGAGATCGGGTCGTTCAGGGATTGGAGCTGCTCGACCTCCTCGGCGCTGAGCGTCAGGGGCGTGTCGGCCCGCAGACGCGCCCATTCCTCGCGCGAGAAGCTGCGATAGGGCGAGAGGTCGGCCTGGGCCAGCGACGGCGCCGGTCCGCCGGGGACCTGCCCGGCCGGGGTCTCGACCGCGGCGCTCACGACGGGCTCCTGGCGGCCTTCTCGGCGACGCCCGATTGTCCGGTCCGCCGCCCGAGTTCGGCTACGACCTCGTCCAGCGTCACACCACCGACGCGAAGAACGACGAGAAGGTGATAGACGAGGTCGGCCGCCTCGGCGACCAGCGCCGTCCGGTCCTTCCCCAGGCTGGCGATCACGACCTCGACGGCTTCCTCGCCGAGCTTCTTCGCCGCGAGCGGCGGGCCGCCGGCCAGCAGCTTCGCCGTATAGGAGGTGTCGCCACTGCTCGCGCCGCGCGAGGCGACGATCCGTTCGAGGTCGGCGAGGGTGAAGCTCGTCATGCGTTACGCGGTCAGCCTCACCGGGATTCCCGCACGCGCCATGTGGCGCTTGGCGTCGGCGACCGAATGCTCGCCGAAATGGAAGATCGAGGCGGCCAGGACCGCGCTCGCGTGACCGTCTCGCACACCGGCCACGAGGTCGTCGAGCCCGCCGACGCCGCCCGAGGCGACGACCGGGATCGACACAGCATTCGAGACCGCCCGGACGAGCGCGAGATCGTAGCCGGCCCGGGTGCCGTCGCGGTCCATGGAGGTCACCAGGAGTTCGCCCGCCCCGAGCCGGGCAACCTCCTGGCTGAAGGCGATGGCGTCGAGCCCGGTCGCCCGGCGGCCGCCATGGGTGAAGATCTCCCAGCGGTCGGGCCCGCCCGGGCCTGCGACGTTCTTCGCGTCGATCGCGACGACGATGCATTGGTTGCCGAATTTCCGGGCCGCCTCGCGCACGAAGGCGCGGTCGTTCACGGCCGCGGTGTTGATCGAAACCTTGTCGGCGCCGGCGAGGAGGAGGTTGCGGATGTCTTCGACGCGCCGGATGCCCCCTCCGACCGTCAGGGGCATGAAGCATTCGGCCGCGGTCCGGGCCACGATGTCGAGCAGGATGCCCCGGTCCTCGTGGCTCGCCGTGATGTCGAGGAAGCAGAGTTCGTCCGCCCCCGCCGCATCATAGGCCCGCGCGGCCTCGACCGGATCGCCCGCGTCCCGGAGGTCGACGAATTTCACGCCCTTCACGACGCGCCCGTCCTTCACGTCGAGGCAGGGGATGATGCGGATCTTCAGCATGACCTATCCTACGTCTCGGAGAGCTGGAGCTCGGCCGAGGTGGCCCGAAGACGCTGGGCCGTCAGGCGCGCGATGGTGGCGAGGAGAGACTGGCCGAGATGCGGCTCCTGCCGCATCAAGCCGTCGAAATCCTCCGCGCTGAGAACATAGGTCTCGACCTCGCAATCCGCCACGACGTCGGCCGAGCGCGGCCGGCGGTCCAGCAGGCCGAGCTCCCCGACCGAGGTGCCCGGCCCCAGCCCGGCGACCCGCTTCAGGTGACGCGCGGCATCGAGCCGGACGCTGACGCTGCCTCGCGTAATGAGCCAGAGCTTGTCGGCCGGCTCGCCGGTCCGGCAGAGCGCCTCGCCCTGCCGGTATGTCACGGGAACGAGGCGTTCGGAGAGGATTCCCATTTCCCGCTCCGACAATCCGCCCGCGAGATCGGTCTGGTCGAGGCGGAGGGCAGCCCAGGTCGTCCGGGAGGCCTCCTCATGCCCCAACTGGATGTCCTCGGCGAATTCCAGCGCGGCATCGAGGTCCTGCACGACGATGCTGCACGGAAGGTCGGCCTGGGATTCGTCCAGGAGGGCACGGTAGGTCGGCCTGGCGCCGCAGACCACGAGCCTGAGCTGCCGGTCGCGACAGCGTTCGCCGATCTGCCGCAGCACGGCCGCGCCCGAGGTGTCGAGGTCAGTGACCCTGTGCAGGTCGAGCACGATGATCTCCGCCTCCTCCTCGAGGTTGCGGATCCGGGCGGCCAGATCGTCCGCATTGCCGAAGAAGAGGACGCCCTGGAGCTGGAGCACCAGGGTTTCGCGTCCGTGCAGTTCGAGGATGGCCCGGTCATGCTGCGACCGGATGCGTTTCGAGAAGGCCTGCGAGGCGTCGAATTCCCGGCGCACGATCGGCCGGCTCATCTCGGCGATGAAGACGAGGCACGAGACGACCACGCCCGCGAGCGCCCCGACGACCGGCTGGCCGAGGACCGTCGCGGCCATGACGGCGACGACGATCAGGGCGTTGCGGCGGGCCCGGGTCCGCCCGCTTGGGTCGGTCGCGAAGAACATGTCCCGCATGACCACGACGCACCAGCGGTCCCACATCCGAAGCGAGATGGACACGAGCAAGGCGGACAGCACCACGAGCGGCAGGGCCGCGATCACGCTCGGCGCGAGCCCGGCCGCGACGAGGAGAACGAGGGCGACCGCGACCGTCGAGAGCCGGGTGCGACCGCCGGAGTCGAAATTCGTTCTCGCAAAGGCGAGCGAGGAGGTCACCGCGAGCCCGCCGACCAGGGCCGAGGCGATGTTCGCGGCACCCTGGCCGGCAAGGTCGCGACGAGGCGCGGTATCGAGATCGGCGAGGTTCTGGGCGGACCTGAACGCGAAGGTGTAGTCGAGCGTGCCGAGAAGCCCGATCGTCAGCGAGGTGAGGAGCAGGGATTGCAGGATCGTCCGGTCCAGGAGGACGTAGCGAAGGGCGTCCAGATCGATCTTGAGCCCGATCGCCGCCTGGCGGAGCGAGACGGATCCGATCGTGTGTCCGAGGCCGAGCGTTGGCCAGGCCTTCTCGATCGCATGCCAGGCGATCGTGCCGACAAAGAGCGCCACCAGCATCGCGGGCAGCTTTGGCGCGGACCATTCCGAGATGCGGATGAACAGGATGACGGCGAGACCGAAAAGCGGCATCGCGGGCGACGGCAGGTTCAACCCGGCGAGCGAGGAGACGAGCGACCTGAGTGACGGCTCGTCGAAGAGTCGCGGCAGCTGCTGGATGAAGGTCAGGACGGCAAGCCCGGTCACAAATCCGGCGAGCACCGGATAGGGCGTGAACTTCACGACCCGGGTCAGGCCCGAGACCGCGATCAGCATCTGCCAGAGGCCGGCGCAGATGATGGAAAGGGGCATGATCACGAGGGCGGCCGCCGTGTCGCCGCCGAGCGCCCCGAGCAGGGTCGACAGGAATGTCGCCTGGATGAGCGCCATCCCGACCGGGGTGGTGTTCGGGATGAAGGACGAGGTGCGGACGAGGGCGCCGATCAGCCCGCCGGCGACGCCGCACAGGATGCCGGCCGCGGCACCGGCTCCGATATGGTCGCGCCCGAGAGGCTCGTAGGCGAGCACGCCGGCCGTGACGCAGATCGGAAGCGTGATCAGCCCGACGGTCGCCCCCGCCCCGATCTCACGTAGCAGGCCCGGAAGGCGGCCGGCGGGCTCGCCGGAGCCGCGAAGGGAAACCCGACCCGGCGCGGGACCCTGGTCCTGCGCCGACTGGACGTCCGCGCTCATCCGGCGCGGGCCTCCTCCGTCCGCCGGGTCCCGGCCGCGATGGCGGCGAGCGCCTCGGCCGGATCGATCCGGCCGTCATAGAGCGCGCGGCCGGTGATCGCGCCCGCGAGCCTGGCGCAATCCGGCTTCGTCAGCCGCTCGATATCGGCGAGCGAGGCGAGTCCGCCCGAGGCGATGACCGGGATCGCGACCGCGCGGGCAAGCGCCAGCGTCATCGGGATGTTCAGCCCCTTCAGGATGCCGTCCCGGGAGATGTCGGTGTAGATCAGGGCGGCCACGCCCACATCCTCGAAGCGGCGCCCGAGCTCCTCGGCCGTGATGCTGGAACTCTGGGCCCAGCCCTCGACCGCGACCTTGCCGTCCTTCGCATCGATCCCGACCGCGATCCGGCCAGGATGGAGCCGCGCCGCCTCGCGCACGAAATCGGGATCGCGCACGGCGGCGGTGCCGATGATGACCCGCCGGACACCCTTGGCGAGCCAGCCCTCGACGGTGCGCATGTCCCGGATGCCGCCGCCGAGCTGCATCGGGATCGAGATCCGGCCCAGGATGTCGTCGACCGCCCCGCCGTTCATCGGACGGCCCGCGAAGGCGCCGTCGAGATCGACGATATGCAGCCACTCGAATCCCTGCGCGACGAAGCGCTCGGCCTGATCGCCCGGGTCGTCGTTGAAGACGGTCGCGCGCGACATGTCGCCCTGGATCAGGCGGACGCAGCGGCCTTCCTTGAGGTCGATCGCCGGGAACAGGATCACGGCGACCAGCGCAGGAAGTTGGCGATCAACCGCAGCCCGAGCGTCTGGCTCTTTTCAGGGTGGAATTGCGTGCCGGCCATGTTGTCCCGCGCCACGACCGCGGTCACCGCGCCGCCATAGGCAGAGACGGCGACGAGATCCTCGGGATTCGTGGGCTTGAGGGCGTAGGAATGGACGAAATAGGCGTGCAGCCCCTCGGGTCCGAGCGGGATGCCGTCCGTCAGCGGGTGGTCGCGCTGCGGGTGGAGCGTGTTCCAGCCCATATGGGGAATCTTCAGACCCGGGTCGTCCGGACGGACGGCCTCGACGTCGCCGCCGATCCAGTCGAGCCCGGCGGTGGTCTCGGTCTCCCGGCCGCGCGTCGCCATGAGCTGCATGCCGACGCAGATGCCGAGGAACGGCCTGCCCTTGCCATGCACGGCCTCGGTCATGGCCTCGACCATGCCGTCGACGGCACCGAGCCCGCGCCGGCAATCGGCGAAGGCGCCGACGCCCGGCAGCACGATCCGGTCGGCAGCCGCCACCACCTCCGGATCCGCCGTCACCAGGATGCGGTCCTCGCAGCCCGCCTCGCGCGCGGCCCGCTCGAACGCCTTCTGGGCCGAATGCAGGTTACCGGAACCGTAATCGACGAGGGCGACGGTCCGGCTCACCGGCGACCCTCAAGATCGGGGAAGAGGCCGATCACCGGCTCGGGACCCTGCCGGTAGGACGGGAGCGACGGGCCACCCGCCGAGAAACGACGGGCCGGCTCGGCCGGGCTCCGGTCCGAGAGCCAGCGGCCAAAACTCTTCGCCTCGGCCTCGGCCTCGTTCGCGGCATAGACGACGTCCACGACAGGCCGGCCCCGGCGCGCGAAGGCCCAGCGCCGAAGGGTCGCGCCTTCGAGGCCGAGTAGCGCATGCAGCAGCAGCTCCGCCGTCACGATCGTTCCGGAGCCGGCGCCGGCCGCCCGGAGGGCCACGGCGAGGCCGATCGAAACAGCCACGGCGCCAAGCGCGAGCAGCCAGTGACGGTGGCGCAGGAACCACAGAACCGGCACCAGGAAGGCGCCCCAGGAGAAGCCGTCGCGCACGAGGTCCGCGCGCTCCAGCGCATGCGGGTCGCCCGGCGCCGCATAGGGTGCGACGTGAAGCGTGTAGGTCGCTCTCACAGGTTCCCCTTGGTCGACGGCACCCGTCCGCCCTCCCGCGCATCGAGCGCGGAGGCCTGCCGCAAGGCGCGGGCCAGTCCCTTGAAGCAGCTCTCCGCGATATGGTGGCTGTTCGATCCGTAGAAGGTCTCGACATGCAGTGTCACGCCAGCATTCATGGCGAAGGCCTGAAAGAATTCGCGCACGAGTTCCGTATCGAACGTACCGACCTTCTCGGTCGGGAAGACGGTGCGAAAGACCAGGAAGGGACGTCCCGACAGATCGATCGCGACCCGCGTCAGCGTCTCGTCCATCGGGAGATCGAGGCTGGCATAGCGGGCCACGCCGCTCTTGTCGCCGAGAGCCTTGCGAACCGCCTCGCCCAGCGCGATGCCGGTATCCTCGGCCGTGTGATGGTCGTCGACCTGCAGGTCGCCCTCGACCTTGCAGCTGAGATCGATCAGCGCGTGCCGGGCGAAAAGCTCGAGCATGTGATCCAGAAAGCCGATCCCGGTCGACACCGTGCAGTCGCCCGTGCCGTCCAGCGCCACGGAGAGGGTCACGTCGGTTTCGCGGGTTCGTCGGCTCACGCTCGCGGCGCGCATGACGCTGTCCTGACTGATGGGGCGTCCTCGGGAAGACGCGTCTTGGGCCGCCTCACCGGGAGGAGCCGGCCGGCTCCATAGCAAGGAGGGTGCCCCCGCGCCACCTTGCCGTCCGGCTCCCGTGGATTTCTGACCGCCGATGATTAAGTGAGCGTTCCGCCCCCACGGCTCGGAGACTCACCTGACGATGACCGATGCGAACCCGCCCTCGATGCACGCGACCACGATCCTGATGGTCCGCAAGGGTGGGCGCGTGGTGATCGGCGGCGACGGACAGGTGAGCCTCGGACAGACGATCGTGAAGGGCAATGCCCGCAAGGTCCGCCGGCTTGCCAAGGGCTCCGTCATCGGCGGCTTCGCGGGTGCGACAGCCGACGCCTTCACGCTGTTCGAGCGGCTCGAGGCGAAGCTCGAGCAATATCCCGGGCAGCTCACGCGCGCCTGTGTGGAGCTGACCAAGGACTGGCGCACCGACCGCTATCTCCGGCGCCTCGAAGCCATGATGCTGGTGGCCGACCGCGACGTCGGGCTGCTGCTGTCCGGCGCCGGCGACGTGCTCGAGCCCGAAGCCGGCGTGGCGGCGATCGGCTCCGGCGGCAATTTCGCCCTCGCGGCCGCCCGCGCGCTTGCCGACTCGGAGATGGATGCCGAAGCGATCGTGCGCCGCGCGATGGCGATCGCGGCCGAGATCTGCGTCTACACGAATGCGAATGTCGTCGTGGAGAGCCTCGACGAGTAGAGCCCCGCCCGCGAGCAAGGGGCGGCACCGACGTCCTGCACGAACCGATCTCGCCAGACCGGGCCGCTTGCGCATAGGATGCGGCAACGGTCCGGCGGCGACGAAGATCGGCCGACCGTGGGAGGATGGTCATGACGCTCACCTGGTCCCGACGCACGATCCTGGCTGCCGGTGCGCTGCCCGCGCTCGCATCGCGCAAAGCCTTCGCGCAGAGCTATCCGGTACGCCCGATCCGATGGGTGGTCGGCTATCCGCCCGGAGGCACGACCGACGTTCTGGCGAGGCTGATCGCGGAGCCGCTCAGCAAGCGGCTCGGCCAGCAGGTCTATATCGACAACAGGCCCGGCGCCGGCAACAATATCGGCACGGAAGCGGTCGTGAACGCCGAGCCCGACGGCTACACGATCCTGCTGGTCAATCCTGCGAACGGCATCAACGCCACGCTCTACAAGAAGCTGAGCTTCAATGTCGTCCGGGACATCGCCCCGGTGGCCGGCATCACCCGCTCGCCGAACATCATGGAGATCAACCCGAAGATCCCGGCCAAAACGGTCGCCGAGTTCATCGCCTATTGCAAGGCGAATCCCGGCAAGGTGAACATGGCCTCGTCCGGCCTCGGCACCTCCGTCCACATGTCGGGCGAGCTGTTCAAGGCCATGACCGGCGTGGACATGGTCCACGTGCCCTATCGCGGAGCCGGTCCGGCCCTGATCGACATGATCTCGGGCCAGGCGCATGTCCTCTTCGACAATCTCCCGTCCTCGATCGAGCATGTGCGTTCCGGCAGCCTGCGGGCGCTGGCCGTCACCACGACGGAGCGGTCGCCCGCCCTGCCCGACGTGCCCACCGTCGCCGAGACCGTTCCGGGCTACGAGGCAAGCGCCTGGTTCGGAATTGGAGCCCCGAAGCGGACGCCGCCCGAACTGATCGACCGCCTCAACCGCGAGGTGAACGCGATCCTGGACGAACCCGCCACCGTGAAGAAGCTCGCCGATCTCGGCGGAACCCCTCTGCGGCTCACGCCGGCCGAGTTCGGCAAGGTGATCGTCGACGAGACCGCCAAGTGGAGCAAGGTCGTCGAGTTCTCCGGCGCGAAGCTCGACTGACCCTCCTCTCGACGAAGGGCGAGCCGGAGTCGCTGCCGCGAGCGCCGGACCAGGCTTTCCTGAGTCCGGCGCGACCCGGTCACGCGCCCTTGCCATCCCGGCGGGGCTTCGCCAATGTGCCGCCCCCGCCGGTCGAGGGCTGACGCGAGATCAACCAGACGGCGGCGGCGTCCTCGGGGTCAAGAGTCACACCATGAAGGTCACCGTCGAGCGTGCCGCGCTCCTCAAGGCGCTCGGCCACGTGCATCGCGTCGTCGAGCGGCGCAACACCATCCCGATCCTGTCGAACGTCCTGTTGCGGGCGGAGGAGGACGGCCTCCGGCTGAAGGCGACCGACCTCGACATCGAGGTGACCGAGACCGTGCGGGCCGAGGTCACGCAGCCCGGCGCCACGACGGTGCCGGCGCATGTCATCTACGACATCGTCCGCAAGCTCGCCGACGGCGCCCAGGTCTCCCTCGAGACGACCGGCGAGACCGGCCAGATGCAACTCCGCTCCGGCCGCTCGCGCTTCATGCTGCAGGCGCTGCCCGAGACCGACTTTCCGGACATCGCGGCCGGCGAGATGCCGCACGGCTTCGGGCTGCCGGCATCGGACCTGCGCCGCCTGATCGAGAAGACGCAATTCGCGATCTCGACGGAGGAGACGCGCTATTATCTGAACGGCATCTTCCTCCACACGATCGAGGTCGAGGGCGCCACCATGCTGCGGGCGGTCGCGACCGACGGCCACCGGCTGGCCCGCGTCGAGATGCCGGCGCCGGAGGGATCGGCCGGCATGCCGGGCCTCATCGTGCCCCGCAAGGCCGTGGCCGAGATCCAGAAGCTCGTGGCCGACGAGAGCGCCGATGCCGAAGTCCGGATCGACCTCAGCCCGGCCAAGATCCGCTTCGCCTTCGGCGGCGAACGCAGCGGCGGCGTGGTCCTGACCTCGAAGCTGATCGACGGGACCTTCCCGGACTACCAGCGCGTGATCCCGACCGGCAACGACAAGCGCCTGATCCTCGAGCGCAAGGACTTCCAGAACGCCGTCGACCGCGTGTCGACCATCTCGTCGGAGCGCGGCCGGGCCGTGAAGCTCGCCCTCACCGAGGGCCGCATGACGCTGTCGGTCAACAATCCGGATTCCGGCAACGCGGTCGAGGAGATCGACGCCGATTACGATGCGGCGCCGCTCGATGTCGGCTTCAACGCCCGCTACCTCCTCGACATCACGAACCAGCTCGACGGCGACACGGCTTTGTTCAAGCTCGCCGATCCCGGCTCGCCGACGATCATCCAGGACCGCGAGGGTGCCTCGACCCTCTACGTCCTGATGCCGATGCGGGTGTGACGGACGCCCCCCGCGTCATCCGCCTCATCCTGCAGGATTTCCGCAGCTACCCGGCCTTCGATCTCGCGCTGTCGCACCGGCTCGTCGCTCTCTCGGGCGAGAACGGGGCCGGCAAGACGAATGTCATGGAAGCCCTGTCGCTGTTCGCGCCGGGACGCGGATTGCGCCGGGCGGAACTCGGCGAGATGGTCCGGATCGGGCGCGACAGTTTCGCGGTCTCGGCCGCGGTCACGACGGGCGAAGCCGAGCATCGGCTCGGCTGCGGGCTGGAAGCGGGGGAACCCGGCCTGAGGCCGGCCCGGACCTACCGGGTGGATGGCGCCTCCGCCGGTTCACCGGCCGCCTTCGCCGAGCATCTGCGGATCGTCTGGCTGACGCCGGACCAGGACGGGCTTTTTCGGGGCACGCCCGGCGAGCGCCGCCGCTTCCTCGACCGACTGGTCCTGGCCGTCGACGCCCGCCACGGCGCACGCGTCGCGGCGCTCGAGCGTGCCACGCGGTCGCGCAACCGGCTGCTCGAGGACGGCGCGACGGGCGCGTGGCTCGACGCCACCGAGCGCGAACTCGCCGAACTCGCGGTCGCGGTCGCGGCCGCCCGGCGGGAAACGGCGGAGCGGCTCGACGCGGAGCTCCTCGCCGCGTCCGGCGACGACTCGCCCTTCCCCTTCGCCCGGGTCGCGCTCGCGGGCGAATTCGAGGACCTGTGCCGGGACGGCGCCGCGATCGACGTCGAGGATCGCTACCGCGCGCTCCTGCGCGAGAGCCGGGGCCGCGACGCCGCCGCAGGCCGGACCCTCATCGGGCCGCATTCGACCGACCTCCTCGTCCGGCACGGCCCCAAGGATCTGCCGGCCGCGACCTGTTCGACCGGCGAGCAGAAAGCGCTGCTCCTCCGCCTCGTCCTCGCCCACGCGCGGCTTGTCGAGCGGATGAGCGGCCTTGCGCCGCTGGTCCTTCTCGACGAGGTCGCCGCGCATCTCGACCCGGGCCGCCGGGCCGCCCTCTACACGGCCCTGGAGGCGCTGGGCGGGCAGGTCTGGATGACTGGCGCCGATCCCGCCCTGTTCGCGGATCTCGAAGACCGGGCCGACCTCGTCGCGATCAGGCCTGGCGCGTCGGGCCGCTAGCCTCTTAGCGAAACATCCGCTCGCCCTGCTCGTCGACGAGCTGGCGGCCCTTCTGGAGCGAGAACTCGGTCGCGTCGTCCTGCGTCGCGAAGCGGTCGGCCCGGACGAAGCGATGCTCCTTGACCGTCCCGTCCACCTCCTTGCGAACGGTCCCTGCGGTCTGAAACTGGCCACCCTCGGCCTGGTACGGCTCCGCCAGGATGGTGAAGCCCTTGTGCTCCTCCTCAGCGGCCGGCTTCGCGGGGCCGGGCTCGGCGGCAGGGCTGCCGCCGAAGAGACGTTTCCAAAGGGACATGGGACAGGCTCGCTCCGTGACGTCGCGCGCTTACTGCAGAAAGAGCCCCGACCGCGCAACCGCGGGCTCGTGGGCGCGGCATCGGATCGCGTGTTACACGGCACCGTCAGCCGGGCTGCAGCGCATCCAACGAGAAGCCTAACACCGCCGGTGCATGACGTGGCAGCAGCGGCTCCGTCGCGTCCGCCCGCCCGACATTGGAATAGCCGTCCGGTGTCGGATCACGGTGAAGATACACGACCCGGCCGGCGACATCGATCACCCAAAGCTCGTTCACGCCGAACGAGGCGTAGATGCCGGGCTTTTGCGTGAGATCGTAGGCAAGCGAGCTGTCCGCCACCTCGATCGCGAGGAGCACGTCGGGACCGGCCAGCCCTTCGAGCGTCGCCCGCGCCCGGAACGCGATGAAGTCGGGTTCGAGATAGGTCTTCGGCGAGAGGTACAATCCTGTCTCCGGCAGGAAATCGTAGCCCTCGGGGCAATGGCGGCCCCAGAGTCGGTTGATGGCGCCCTTCACGCCCTCGTGCCGATAGCCCTTCGGCGACATCTCCACGATCTCCCCGTCGAGCACCTCCAGCCGCTCGTCCTCGCCGATCAGCCCGACCTCGACCATGCGGGTGACGTCGGCCACGGTGAAGCGGCGGCGCGGGAGGCCTTCGGCCAGCGCGTGGAAGGGCGCGTTCATGGGAGAAGGCTATCAGAGATCGTGTCGGGGTCCAGGGTGGGCGGAGCAGGGTCTCGGCCGAGTGCTTGCAGAAGACGGTCAGTGCAACGTCAATTCGGAGAGGGTCACTGCGAGGTCGGGAGCCCGGACAGGGACGAGCCGCACCCCTCCGTCGCGATCCTGCACGTCGCGATAGCCGGAGGGAGCGGGATCACGGTGGATCCTCGTCTCGCGCGTGACCGCGTTCACCACCCAGAGCTCGACGATGCCGAAGCCGGCATAGAGGCGAGCCTTCAGGCCCTGGTCGTAGGCGAGGCTGGTATCGGCGATCTCGACGACAAGCTGGGCCGTGCCCGAGGCGAGGCCATTCCAGCCGACCGACTCGGGATAGAAGATGATATCCGGTTCGAGATAGGTGTCGGGAGCCAGCCGGAACGTGGTTTCTGTGACGAAGACGAGGCCGGGCGGCAATCGTTGAGCCCAGTAGATCGTGAGAGCGCTCTTCATCCGCTCGTGAAAGCTGCCTTTCGGCGACATCGGCACTATCTCCCCGCCGATCAGCTCGATCCGCTCCTCGCGTCCGAGCAGGCCGATATGGCTCATCCACTCCACCTCCTGCACGGTGAAGCGGCGGCGCGGGAGGCCTTCGGCCTCGTTGGTGGTGTTCAGCTGAGCCGACATCGCCGACATTCTAGCATGATCGAGGCCGGTCTGAAGCCGTTTCGATAACCGGTGCCCTGAAGCCGAGGCACGGCTCGCCCGTCCGATCAGGATTCGATGATGCCGCCGATGACCGCGCCTGCGATCTCGATGGTCGTCGACACGACCGTGCCGGTGACCTCGATCGCGGCGCCGAGGGTATCGCCGATGACCTCACCCACGCCGCTGAACGCGATATCGCCAGGCCTTCGATCGCATCGCTGACCGGCGTGCCGCCGGAACCGGCCTTCTTCTGCTCCGCCTCGGCAGAAGCCTGAGCGACGACCGCCGCCGGATCGAGTTTGCCCTCGCCTGTCGCGCTCATCCCGTCTCCCCCCGATGTCGGCGGGCGGGCGGTAGTGACGAAGTGCGGCCTTACGGTGGCCTCACCCGATCTGCCGCGAGGCGGCCGGCCTAGTTGTCCAGGAAGCTGCGCAGCTTCCGGGAGCGGCTCGGATGCTTCAGCTTGCGGAGCGCCTTCGCCTCGATCTGGCGGATGCGCTCGCGGGTGACGCTGAACTGCTGGCCGACCTCCTCCAGGGTGTGGTCGGTGTTCATGCCGATGCCGAAGCGCATGCGGAGCACGCGCTCCTCGCGCGGCGTGAGCGAGGCCAGCACCCGCGTCGTCGTCTCGCGCAGGTTCGACTGGATCGCCGCGTCGATCGGCAGGATCGCGTTCTTGTCCTCGATGAAGTCGCCGAGATGCGAATCCTCCTCGTCCCCGATCGGGGTTTCGAGCGAGATCGGCTCCTTGGCGATCTTCAGGACCTTGCGGACCTTCTCGAGCGGCATGGCGAGCTTCTCGGCCAGCTCCTCCGGGGTCGGCTCGCGGCCGATCTCGTGCAGCATCTGGCGCGAGGTCCGGACGATCTTGTTGATCGTCTCGATCATGTGGACCGGGATCCGGATGGTCCGGGCCTGGTCGGCGATCGAGCGGGTAATCGCCTGCCGGATCCACCAGGTCGCGTAGGTCGAGAACTTGTAGCCGCGGCGATACTCGAACTTATCGACGGCCTTCATCAGGCCGATATTGCCCTCCTGGATCAGGTCCAGGAACTGCAGGCCGCGGTTCGTGTATTTCTTGGCGATCGAGATCACGAGGCGGAGATTGGCCTCGATCATCTCCTTCTTGGCCTGCCGGGCCTCGCGCTCGCCCTTCTGGACCGAATGCACGATCTTCCGAAATTCCTGGATCTCGAGCCCGGTCTCGGAGGCGAGCGTGTGGATATTCTCGCGCAGGTCGTGAATCTGCGTCTTGCCGCCGCTGACGAATTCCTTCCAACCGCGGCCGCCGAGCTTCGACACCCGCAAGATCCATTTCGGATCGAGCTCGGCGCCCTGATAGTGCTGCAGAAACTGGGTGCGGGGCACGCCGAAGGACTCGGCGAGCCGCATCAGCTTGCCCTCGTGGCTGATCAGCCGCTTGTTGATGTCGTAGAGCTGCTCGACGAGCGCCTCGATCCGGTTGCCATTCAGCGACAGCGACTTCACGTCCGAGATGACGTCGTTCTTCAGGGTCTTGTGCTTGCGCTCCTGGGCCGGCGTCAGCTGCTTGTTCTGCAGCTTGAGCTCGACATGCTCGACCTGCAGGCGACGGAGCTTCTTGTAGTTCTCGGCGATGGCGTTGAAGGTCTCGAGAACGCGCGGCTTGATCTCGGCTTCCATGGCCGAGAGCGAGACGTTGTTCTCCATGT